>CAKPVT010000024.1 GCA_934196125.1 uncultured Streptococcus sp.
TATTGATGAACACTTGCTCAAAAATAATTTATCTTCCAAGCATTGATATACTTGACAAATAGTAGAAAAAAGCCTTTCGGCTTTTCATTTTATACGCGTTCTACTTTACCAGATTTAAGCGCACGAGCTGATGCCCAAACTTTTTTAGGTTTTCCATTAACAAGAATAGTAACTTTTTGAAGATTTGGTTTAACTGCACGTTTTGTTTTGTTCATTGCGTGTGAACGGTTGTTTCCTGATACAGTCTTACGACCTGTGAAATAACAAACCTTAGCCATATTTATCTGCGTCCTCCTACTTAGATTATAGGTGCTTTACACCACATACCATAAAATAATATCATATTCACCATGTTTTCGCAAGCTTTTTAGCAAATAAGTATGTGTCTTGTTTTCTGGGAATTTTCAAATAGCCTAGAAAAAACGTTGAAAACAGAGAATTCTTATCATCGAAAAAAGACTGAAACAATTTTTCCTTTGCTTCAGTCTTGACGATATTATCTTTTGTGTGTTACAATAACTCGTAACTGATTAAGCAAAGTTGGTTTTTGTCTTAATCGGTGGAGTAGAAGTTAGCGCTTCTGCTCCTTTTTTCGTTTTCTATTAAATACATTATATCATAAATGCAGCTTAAATGTAAAGGAAAACAGCACAAAAGAGCCTTAAAAATCTGATTTTTTTCGGCTATTAGTACTTATATTGTTGCCGATCATAACCGATATATTTTCCAACTTGTTTTAAAATTTTTTGTGATGGAAACGGATCGTTAATAGCATTATCTCCTAAAGATCCCACACCTAAACGCTTAGTATGATAATACTGATAGTCTTTACGCCAACTTCCAAAGAAAAGCTCCTCTAATTGATCAATCCGTTCTAGCAGAATAAGTTTTGCCATGGTACAGGCACCTTTAATTGACCAGTACATGCCACGATGCTTCATTCGATAAGTAACTTGGCGATGCTGACTTTCCATGATTCCAATTCCTTTATAGGAGAGACCTCTTAGTTTAGCAGGTTTTGTATCTTTAAAATTATTCAAAAATTTTTTCCTAAAGTTTTGAAAAACTAGATACTCTTCATCGTCAGTAACCAATGATTCAACTGTATCCAAAACAGTTTTTAATAATTTTCGATTATGGGTTTGAATGGCTTTAAACATCAAATCTTTCAGTGTTTTAGGATAACTTTTAAAAAATGAAGTAATTTTTTCCTTGACATGATAGACGTCCCAAAAATGCTCATGTCGCTTAATATTGAGCGCTTTTTGAATATTTTGAAAGACACGTCTGGTATAGCCCTTACCATTATCTGAGTTCGTCACTAAAATAGTTTGATCGGTGATTTCAAAATGATTATAGAGATAATCTAATAATTCATCTCTGGCAACTTCATAGTCTGTATGAATAATTTCATGCTTATTAAGCAAGACTGTTCGTCCATGAACTTTTTTAGTTCCTGTATGAATCAGGAAGTGTGCTAAATCTGTGTTATGTTTCTCGTTATTTTTAGAAGTTGTTTTTACCAGAACACCATCACCCTCAACGTAAATAATCGGTGTTTTGATTTTTTCTGGAACATGTTCTTCCACAAAATAACGATAATGCGTTTTTTCAGAAAATAGCTGTCCTGTTAGTTTAACAGCTTTTAGAACAGTATCTTTCGTAATGTCTAGGCGGTAAGATAACTTTATCATCCGACAAACTTGACGATAAGACATTTCTGAGGCATATCTAGCAAGGTGATACATTAATTCTAAAGAGTAACGCTGATGTTTCTTTAAGCCCAGCCAGTCATCAACAGGATAACGTGTCTCATCTCCTCGTCGCCATCGATTTCTTGAAAAAGTGATTTCACCAAACGTAAATAATACGGTTCTTTCACTGCTATCTACTCTTTTATAGCCATTTGCTCGCATGGTGGGAGCTATCTGTTTATCATAATCAGCAATTTTCTTTAAGAATAATTGCTTACCATAATCATCACGTTCTTCTACAAATCCTCTTTCATCAAATCTCAATACTACCATAGCATTATTGTAACGAATTTCTGAAAATTGATAAAATAATAGGCTTATGATTGGCTTTTATCTTGTTTTTGATAATCATTGTATCCTATAACGCCAAAAAGCCAGTAGAAATTCTACTAGCTAAAAAAAGTGTAGTTATCCTAAATTATAATGATAGTCCTTTGTTTGTTGCTTGTTTCTTAGAACTATCTTCAATAATTTTGCTTTTCTTCTTGATAGTGTCCCTATCTTTACTATCATTTATTTTGCCTTCAAATCCTTTATTTTTAAGATAATTTGCATAAAATTTTTGTTCACTAGCAAAATAATCAATTAAGGGTTGATGATTATCATAAACTTGAAATTGTTCTAGTGCATTATAATAGTCTGCTTTTCTAGTATCATCTACAATAAAAGGCGTAATACCTTCTTTTAGACACTCTTTATACAAAAGCAAGCGTCCTACACGACCATTACCATCTGCAAATGGGTGAATTCGCTCAAAACGTGCATGAAAAGATGCTAGATAGGCTAAATCTTTTTCTTTTTCGAAATTATACCCTAAAAGAAGTGAATACATGGCTTCTTCAACTTGGTCAACAGCCACTGTAGCAATCTGCCCTACTTCATTTTCAAACACCTTATAACG
Organism: uncultured Streptococcus sp.; assembly: GCA_934196125.1. Classification (GTDB taxonomy): domain Bacteria; phylum Bacillota; class Bacilli; order Lactobacillales; family Streptococcaceae; genus Streptococcus. The sequence goes on from CAKPVT010000024.1 coordinate 2,656, forward strand.
TCCAACTGGTGCATACTCATTATATTCTGAACTTGTTCCAGACTTTAAAATGCTGTGTAGTTTTTTAACATATTCTTCTGTTAGTTGGGCATCAAATGTATTAATAATATAGTCAAAGCATTTAAAATGATTAGTGGTTTCAACTATGTCATCAATTTTGATGCCTGTTCCGCCAATATTTGCGATTGTTTTAGTTTCATAAATGAAACTTGTTTGCTCTTCAGTTAGACGACTGCCTTCAATTTTATTTGAATTAAAAGCAAAACGTTTTTGGGTAATATCATAAATACCGCCATGAACCTTGCCATCTCGTTCTACTTTAAGTCTTGTAATTAAATCCATGGTTACTCTCCTTATCTATGGAGCAATATAAAGATATTTAAAACCATAAATATCTTTATATATACAATTGTATTTATAACTCAAAATTTTTAAAATAGTCATTTAAAAATGAAGATGCCGAACGATAACCTCGCTCGTTTGCAATTTGAGTAATTTTTTCTCGAACAGATGGTTGCAAAGAAAACATATATTTTTTAGTTCTTTCAAATTCAAAATTTGAATTGTGACTTTGAGTTGTTGATGCTTCAGTAGCTTTTAAAAGGTTGCTAATTTTTTCTTGATTATTATCAAATGCCATATTTTCTCCCTTCTTTTCAGTATATTTATATTTACAAATATAATCATCAATATCAATATATTTATACTGATATTTTATCAGTAACTTCTTTAAAAGTACAGTCAATATTATCAAAGAATTTTCTGTGCTTTTGATAAAGTGCTTTATCTTGTTTCATTTCTGAAAGCGAAATTTTATCTAATGTTGAGCGATTGAATAATTCTTTATAAGGGATAGTTGATAAAACATTCTCATTATCTTGAAGTTTTTTAACTAACTCCTTGGAAGAATTAGTGTTATGCTTTATCATATTACCTAAGAAATATAAATCAGCTGTAACATAGCTTTTGCGAGTTTTAAAATCAAATGTTTCTGCTTTAAATTCTTCTAAACGCTCTTGAATATTGAAAGTTGCTGAATAGCCATATTTTGAGGGAACAACAGGACTTAAAACCGCATGACTAACCACAACAGCGTTACGAGTTGCCGTCGAAAAATCTGGATGGCAATCAATAAGGATGTAATCATATTTAGCAAGATTTTTGGACTCGTAATTATCTTCTAACCACATGTACAGTAGCATATCTTTATAATTCTTTGTTTCAAGTTCTTTTTCTAAACTATCCAATCGGATATAGCCTGGAATTAAATCAAGATTTTCTTTAAGGTGGTGAATAGCAACATCACCTTTGCGGTTAAAGATATTAGCAACAGTATTCTCGCTTTCAAAGACATCATATGTTTGAGTAAGATTACACTGATGATCTAAATCAATTAAAAGGACTTGATAGTTTTGTTCAGCTAACCATTCAGCATAATTATATGCTAATGTTGTTTTACCTACACCGCCTTTAATAGCGGCAAATGTGATAATTTTCATTTTTTAAACCTCCAAAAATATTTCTTGTTTCAACTTTCTAAATATATTATAACACTTTTATATATAATTGTAAATATACTTATATATAACATTGTAAATATTTTTATAAATATAATTATATATAACGTCGCCCAACTCTAATAAAAAAACACCCAAAATGGGTGCAATGTAAAATAAATAAGTACCTCATTCCTTAAAAGCAGTTGCTCTTTGTTCTAGAAAGATACCCAGATCAATTTTTAATTGTTCAACTTGCTCTTCTGTCATGTGCTCATCAGCTATTGCTTTTAATAGGTCCTCACTTGAAAGTTTTGTGGTCGTCTCAACAAAGAGACACTTTCCTGAATTTTCAATCTGTTCTTTATTTGTTGTCATATTAATCATTTCCTTTTGTATCAGTTAGTTTATTATATCAGACAAAAAGCACTATAGAAAAAGTTAGCTACTATCTTTTTGAGACTATCCCTTTTGTTAAATTTCTTACAATGATATTCCAGTTCGTTTTTCATGCGTTTGTTTCATCTCTTTAGCAAAGTCATAATCTTTTACAATCTTATCCCTATGCTTTTTGAGTGTGTCACGTTCAATCTGAAGTTCTTTAATTTCTTTTTGCAGCTCTTCTAGTTTTGTATTCTTATCAATTTTGCCTTTTTCAAGAAGTTCAAGACTCACTTCTGATGGAGCAATATTATTTTGATAATCAGATAAAGCTCCCAACAATTTATTGAGATAAGCCATCTTATGATCTAATGATTCTAAAGTTTTATCCGTCTGGTCTAACTGCTCTAAAAATTGTTGTTGCAGATTTTCAAATTGCTTTGAATTAGTAACATTGTTTGCCGCTAAAAAGTTAAATTCATCTACTAACCTATCTAAGTTTGTGATGTTTTTATTTCTAGTTAAAATCAAATCGCCATTTTGGGCAGCCAGTTGTTTTATTAAAGTAACTCCTTTAACAAATCGATTTTGTTCAGAGTGATCCGCATTTAAAAAATAAAAGAAATCATTTTTCTTAATATAAGCGGTAAATGTCCCATCTTCATTTTGATCTAACATTCGTGCAGGAATGGAAACCGTTCCTTTTCGATCCAAACCAAAAGTGACAGGAACATAAATGGACTGACTCGTCAGTTGTTGAATTTGCCAAGGTTCAATTGTGAGTTGCATCTCAAAATCATCTTGTTTACTTTCTTGTTCTTCATCATATTTTTCTTTTATGATGTTTAAATCATAAACAACCTCATTAGTGGCAATTTGTTCTTTTATCTTTTCAAGTGAGAACTTTCCTTTTTTCGATAACGTACGATCACGAACAAAACGCTCTTGTGGCTGATCCATTAACATATATTTAACGTACTTACCACTTGTATCAATTTGCAAATTTAAAGCTTTGGCTTTTTGTAAAAAATCATTCATATCTAACGAATGTTTTAATAAAAAATTCAAGCGTTCTTTAATCTCAAAACGATAGTTATTTTTTCGCCTCCATGCAGCATATTCTGTGTGAGAGTTACGAAGTTTTGGCTCTAAAATTTTTGCACCATATAGTTCTGCATATTTATCTGAAATATGTTCCAAACTCTTTTTGGTTCCTTTTTGCCAACGAAACTTTTTTAAAGTTACTTGATTAGTTGTGTTAAAAATAATATGGTTGTGTAAGTGACCTTTATCCATGTGCGTTGCAACAACAAATTGATAATCACCACCAGTTAATTCTAAAGCGGTTTTTCGTCCAATCTCGTTAACCTCTTCTGGTGTTAAGCCATCTTCTGGCGAAAACGATTGGATGATATGATGCGCTAAAACACGTTTATCATTTTTTAAATCAGACAATTCATCATTATTGTACAAAACATCAACAGATTGTTTTAACAAAACAAAATCGTCATAAATCGTTTGTGGATCAGATATATCTGTCAAATCATGACCAGATACTAATCGTTTCATCACTTGACCATTGACAATTTCAAAAGAATAATTGTCATCACCTTCCAAACGTTCAGTATCTAATTTCAATGTTGCACTATCACGTGTAATGTAGTCAATTGCTTGTTTTAATTTATTAGTGTGTTTAATCTGAAGAACCTTCGTCACTACCATTTAATTTAGCATGTCCTTTCGTTTTAAATTCATCAATGAGCAATACTTTCATCTCATCAATTTCAGCTTGTAAAGCTTTAAACAATTCATTATCAATCTCATCAAATGTATTTGCATAGCGCACTAATTGATTGACATTTTGACCAATGCGATTAACTTCTAATCGCAATTGTTGCAATTCTGAATAATCGTAAGTTTCAATTTTGCCTTTCAACAACATCTCTAATGCATAGGCTTGAAAAGTTTTCTTATTGGCTACTGTTATCCGTTGGCGTAATTGAAACGCTTCTTCATCAGTCGTTCTTAATTCAAAGCGATTAACTCGTTTTCGTCTTTTTGTCGTCATTGTTCTCTCCATTCTCTGTCAGTTTTTAAAATAGAAAGGTTTCACCTTCTCCTAGAATCGGATTTACTTTCATACTGGCAAGATTAGCAAGTGTCCGTACACTTGCGAAAATAAAAAGGTCAATAAGCCAGTTTGCAGGAACCCTACAAACCGACTTTTGACTTTTTACATTTTGGGGAAATCCCCAATCCCCTTTTTCGCACTTCGTGCATTTTGATAAAATGCAGCAATAGAAAAACTGACAATTTTTAAATTGTCAGCATTCCCTCTTGTGTCATTTTTAGTTTTTACTTCTTTGGTTCCCAAGAAAAAACATCTGCTTTTATCTTTTGATAATTGTCTTCTGATAATTCTTCCAGTGTAGCAATGCTAACTGAAAGCTCATCAAGATAATCGTTATTATCTTCGGTTGTGAGTCGTTCAAAATCAGTTTTAAGCACATCCAATAAATCATTTTTTGATTTTTGAACGATATCACTATTAATGATTTTAGTTCCTTTGAGCCATTCGCTCATATCAAAATAATAACTCATTAATAACATTTCAGTTGTCATCATCATTTCTTCTGTTACCATAACTTGTTTCTCCTTCTACTTTTAAAGTCAGTCCTTTTTTATGCGACCTACGTTGCGTTATTGCTTGGTAGGTCGATTGACTTTTTTTGTTTGTTCTTCATTAGCAGGTGTTACCTGTTTGCTTTCCTCCTTAGCTTTTTGCAAACTTTGATAAAATGGATTTGTCGCTTTTGACAATTCACGTTTTTGATTTGCGGTTAATGTTTCATCTTTTGAAACTGTTAAGTTTTGATATTTTTCTAAATGCTTATCAATACGTTTCATAAGAGAGCTTGCTTCTTCTTGAACAATTTCAAGCTGTGCTTTTAGATTTTCTAGTCCATCTGGTTCTTGTGACCAAGAAGCAAGATAGGCAAATGAGTCATCACTTGTATCAAAACCTAAATGATTAGATACAACATAAGCCACTGACTCAGCTTGTATTTCTTTTGAAGAGCATGTTAGTTTACCTTCAAAACGTTCTGTTAAACTTTTCTTATTGTGTAATTCAGAATGTGCCATTCCATGAATTAGCGTTGAAAGAGTTTGCTCGTAAGTCATCCCTTTTTTGATTGTTATTTCATTTGTTTTTGGATTGTAAAAACCATCTGATTTTTCAAGTTCTCTAAAACGAATTGGAATACCATTTTCTTTTTGTGAAATATCTCTTAATGAGCGATAAACATTTTGGTAATAGTCTTTAGTAATTTGTTCAGGAATACCACCACCCATTTTTGGTAAATTTAATTCTTTTCCCTCTACAGGTGAGACTTGACTAACATCAAAAACAGGAACAGGCTTAAAGTAAGCGATTGTTTCTTTTTCTCCAGTTTCTGAATTAATGACAGGATTACCGTCAGCATCTTTTTTAATAACAGTGACTGGCGCTTGAACATACAGAGCTTTTTCACCTTTGTTAACATGACCATTTCTTTTCTTCCATTCATTGAAAGAAGCTACCATACTTGCTTCTGGGAATTGAGCTTTGATTAATTGAATGTTTCTTACAGAATAGTTATTAAAGTGTGACATTCCTTCAAGAAAGTTCTTATAGTTGTCACTATCAAAATAATCTTTAATTCCTTCTTGTAAATGTTGATTGAGTGATTCTGTATTTTTAGCTTTAATCATTTCTGATAATGTTAAGTCACGTTTACTCATTTCTTCTTTTCGACTGTCTGATGTATCTGATGGATTAGTGGCATCCGTACCACTAGCTTTTTCAACGCTATCTAAAATACCATCTCCATCCGTATCTGGACTGTATGGATTAGTACCTAGTGCAATTTCTTCATCATCTGTTAGACCATCACCATCAGAATCTTTTACTTTCTGATTTTCTTCTTGAATTTTTCGAAGCCAGACATCTTTATAAAAATCAGAATTTTCATCAAAGAGATTATCTGCTCTTGCTGCTTTAACAATAACATCAAAATTGTTATCATATCTTTCAGCGTATTCATAGTATTTATCCCAAGCTGGATACAATTCTTCTGGAATATTAGCCCTGTTGTCTTTACCAATTTGAGCGCCGTTATTATAGACAGCATCTAAGACATGTGTAAAGTCCTTAGCAGTCACATCAGGTTGACTTGTCTCTGGCATTTCAACTTCTTCAAACTGTCTATTTTCGATAATTGACCTCATTTCCTCACCGTTATCTTTGACATACTCTTCATTGATAGACAGTTGGTCGAGTTGACCATCACGCTGGCGATAAACAGCAAGAACAATGTTTTCTTTTCCCTGCAGACTTTCGGATAATTTTTCTTTCATTCGCATGACTGAAGCAGGAATACCAACACCATCAACATCCCTAATGGCGAGTAATAAATCTTCGTCATTAGTTTTGATCGCCTGAGATAAGTCAATCCGATTGAATTTTTCAACCTCCGATAGATCGTTAAAGACAAAGGACTGAGACGATAGGATATCTGGTAATAAAGGAAGAACCATTGATTTATCCTTAATAGCATGAGACACTTGGATATTGCCATAAGCCCCAATACCTTGGGCAAAATCATAAACCACTTGTTTCATCTCAACTCCTTTTGGTGAGATACCAGTCAAGTGAGCGAAGTTTTCATCAGTAAACTGGACACTCAATTTTCCTAACGTCTCTCCGTCTTGATACAAATATGAGATGGTACTTCCTGATAGCTCTCTTAAATACCACTGAGCAGTTGCTTGTAAGCCTGGGGCAAATTTATTAAGCCTATTTAATTCTCCATTGGTAATAACATGATACCCTGGTTTTATGGTTGACATTCTCTCACCTTTAGTGGTAAACTTTAAGTGAGCAATGATAGGAAAATCAGGTTGTGGTTCGTCCACAACGGGCTTCGATGCTGCCCCTGGAGATAAGTCTCCTAAAGAATCGGGATTGCGATGTGAATCGCCCGCATTGCTATATGGCTCTTGACTTCGGTCAGGAGTTTTTTTGTTGTCTACATCGATAATTTTTGGTGTGTGATAACTAGCAGTTTCAATGATGTCTTTCAAATCTTTTTGTGTCAACGTCACATTACCTGATAGGTTATCTAAATGGTGATAAAGAGCATAATCAACATGATTAACAATATAATCGCCTGTACCAACATTTTCCATATAAGGATACTCAATCACAGTTCTGATTGCATTTGAAAATAGCGATAAATAACTTGCTTGATACCCTTTTTGAGATAATCCTGCTAATCGTAGGTTAGCGTTACAAGCACTAATCGCCATCTCTCCCACAAGTCGAGTAGAGACTTCTGCTAATCCCAAGTCTTTTTGGTTCGTTTTAAGAGATTGATAGAGTCTATCTTGTTCTGGTGTTCCTTTTGTCTTGTAGGCATCCACGTTTTCATCTGTTACAGCTTTTAGTTGTTCCAGAATATCAGTTGAATAAAGGGTATCTAAACGCTTCTCCGTCAATGTTTGCATCGGGTGGGAATGTCCTAAACCATTAAAAACCAGATAAGCATAAACATCATCATCCACGTTAATGGATAAGTCTCCAGAAGCAATCTTTTGCTTCACACTCTCTTCTAAATTTTTCGTTTCTTGTTTATAATCTTCATAGGAAATAGAGGTTTGCTGAGCATTTTCTTTATCGTGTTCCACGGAACCATAATGACGTTCGAGAAAGTCATCATCGATAATGAAAGCACCATAAGACTTCAATTCACCAACCGCTTCTTTTTGGGTATCTGAAAAAGATTCTAGGGATTTTTGCTCTACCCCATCAATATTCTTTTTTGGAAGAATACCCCCTGTTTTTTCTTGATTTTCTACCATTTGTATACTCTCCTTCTTCATTTGTTTAAGATAATCATTCCAATCCATTTTCTCTTGATTAGCCTGACGTGGTGGTAAATCTGATACTACAGGAATACCATCCTCTTGTAAGCCTTTAACAAAATTTTGCCCTGCTTCATCATTATCAACCGCTAATGTAATCATATCTGGATGCTCTTGTAACAGATTAGTGGTCTGATTTAAAGCATCTAAAGCACCTCTAATTTGCTCAGCTGACATGGTTTGAGAGTATTTACCATCGGTTAGCATATCAGCTACATAGCGACTAATAACACTCTTTTTAAGCCCATCCATAGCCACAAGTTTAACATCTTGTAACTCGTCTTTGTGTAGTTCGTAGTAAGACATCAAATCAATTGGGGCTTCCGCAAAGACTAAACGTTTTGGATTTCCAATATCTAAGCTAAAGCCAGCTGTACCATCCGAATTCTTCATAATTTGCTTAAGGCGTCCACGTTCAGGATGCTGTACACGATTTTCAACAATTCCTTGAAGACTAGCACCTATCATTTTTCCGTCATTATCACGATTATGTTTTTTCCAGTAGCTATTTCAAGTTGTCTTGGTCGGTTCGAAGAAATCTCAAGATTGAAACTAATGAGTATCATTATAAAAGACGACTATATCCCCTGACAGCAACAGAGCATGTTCTCTATAAGTTGCATCCAAAACAGCTATTTCCTATCATCGGATTTCTTTTGCTTTTCGCATTTTACATTTGTTTCATGCTTTGGATTATGACATCTTTTTCAAATGACTTGAAAATAAAATTAACAGTTCTTATTATTGTAGGAGCAACTATGATTTTTTTATTCTATATAGCATTGCTTCCAACATCTCTACTTATTAGAGGGATTTACCATTATTTAAAAAAACGAACCAAAGGAATAACTAAATCAAATTGATAAAGAATAAAAGTCACTACTGCTAAGAATAAAGCAATGGAGGCCTTATCTCTGTCTATATAAGGGTCTTTATAAAGAATAAAGCCCCATATAAGATTTAGTAATAATAACAATTGACTAGCGTATTGAGTTGTTTCACCAAATGTCATATCATTTCTCCTCTGGTTATTAAGCATTTTAACTCATGGTGCATTTAAGTTCTCCATTATCTGTTTGAGAATAGCTTTTTCTCTTTTATCTAGTTCCATATATTCCTGTAGCAGTTCAGATTTTTTGTGACTGATAGAAAAAAGCTCTTGCATCCATTTTGATGGAATAGTCCCCCTTGGATTTACTAGTGTTGGTGTATCATCGAGTCCTAGTAGATAAGGGATAGACACACCGAAAAAATCAGCTAGAATTTGAGCATTTTTACCATTCGGAATTCTAGTTCCTTGATTATAATTTCCTAGAGTAGAATACCCTATCCCTGTTGCTTCACTTATTTCTTTTAGACTTAATTTGCTATCTTTAACAAGTAATTGAAAGGGTGTCATCTTGTGTATCCTCCTATTTTTTCTTAATTCCTTACTAAGAGGAATCTTCAAAACTAGCTGGGTTAACAGCATCAAATAACGTCAACTGAACAACATTAGTGTGATAGGATTTTGAAGTTAATACTTGTTCTTCTACTGTTTCTTCTGATGGTGTTAAATCCTTACTGTTGTCATCAGAAGATTTGACTTCAAAAATTTCTAATGTTTCAATATCCATCACGAGCTCTAATTCATCAGCCATTGTTTTGTGTCCTTTCGTTTTGATTTAGAAACAGAAAAAGAGGAACAGATTTCTCTGTTCCTCCTAGGTTTTCTCTATTTATTTTTCATTTCCCAAAACTCTAGACACTTACAGCAAATAATCAGCAAAAATAATTGCGAAAGTACTAACAATTTCCCAGCTTCAAACTGATTTCCGCCAGAAATTCTAAAACATTTTGTAGACAAAAATCCTGATGATTATCAGGATCTAAAATTATCTGCCGATTGCAGGAATCGAACCTACGACCTACGCGTTACGAGTGCGTTGCTCTACCGACTGAGCTAAATCGGCTAACAAGGACATTATATCACTCAGCTAAAATTTGTCAATTAAATAATAAAAATTAACACAAAAAACAAAAAAACTCCCCAAATGGGAAGTTTTTCTAAAACGACGTTTGATTAAGCTTTGTTAGCTGAACCAAATACGTCGATACGTTCTTCAACAGCTTCTGTAATAGCTTCGAAACCTGGTTTCAAGAATTTACGTGGGTCGAAGAGTTTTTTCTTATCGTATTCTTCTTCGTTTGCTTCGTATTCAGCAACAAATTTACGAGTAGCTTTAGCGAATGCAAGTTGACATTCAGTGTTAACGTTAACTTTAGCTACACCAAGTTTGATAGCTGCTTGAATTTGATCGTCAGGAATACCTGATCCACCGTGCAATACGATTGGGAATCCAGGAACAGCAGCAGTTATTTTTTCAAGGTGATCAAGGTGAAGACCTTTCCAGTTTGCTGGGTATGGACCGTGGATGTTACCGATACCTGCTGCAAGGAAGTCGATTCCTGTAGCAACCATAGCTTTAGCATCTTCGATTGGAGCAAGTTCGCCGTCACCGATGATACCGTCTTCTTCACCACCGATAGTACCAACTTCAGCTTCAACTGAGATACCTTTAGCGTGTGCTTTATCAACAACTTCTTTAGCTTTTTCAAGGTTTTCTTCAAGTGGAAGGTGTGAACCGTCGAACATAACTGAAGTGTAACCAACTTCGATACATTCTAATGCATCTTCAAAATGACCGTGGTCAAGGTGAATAGCAACTGGTACAGTAATACCCATTGATTCTACAAGGTTTTCAATAAGTGCTTTACAAAGTTTGTAACCACCCATGTATTTTGCAGCACCCATTGAAGTTTGGATAAGGATTGGAGCTTTTTTAGCTTCTGCTGCACGTAAAATTGCTTGAGTCCATTCAAGGTTGTTTGTGTTAAATCCACCAACTGCATACCCGTTGTCACGGGCTGCTTTGACAAATTTTTCCGCTGAAACGATCGCCATTATATAGGCCTCCTATTTATTTTTTGGGATAATCCCTTTTACACGTACATTTTATCACAAATCTCATCAGATTGCTAGCGTTACTTGAAATTTGACTGATTTTCTATGAAAAACACCCACAAATGACAAAATTTACTGAAAACGAAAGCTTTATTTCATACTATTATTTTCCATTGAATAACAAAAAAAGACAAGCCCTTGCTTGTCTGCTCTGCGGAAAGAGGGACTTGAACCCTCACGATCTAAAGCGATCACAGGATCCTTAGTCCTGCGCGTCTGCCAATTCCGCCATTTCCGCTGTTCCTTAACAACACGTAAAATTATATCAACTTATCTTTTTGCTGTCAACACTATTTTTCATATTTTTTCAAGAAAGTTGAATTTTTTTCAATGTATGCTTGAGGATCAGTTTCAAAGGATTTGGCATGTCCCGCACCTTTAACGATATACAATTCTTTCTCGCCTTGTGTGGCTTGATAATTCTTGTAAACCATACTTGTTGGCACAAAAGTATCATCACTGCCATGGATGAAAAGAACTGGACGTGTGTTATTTTTTAATTGATTCACACTACTTGCTTGACCGTAAGAAAAGCCTGCACGAATTTTTGAAATGGCAGATACTTCATAAAGAATTGGGAAAGCTGGGAGATTATACATTTCTTTAGCTTGATATTTTAACTCATCCCAGACACTACTATAACCACAATCTTCAATAATATTAACAACTTGGTCAGGCAAACTTTCTTCACCAGAAGCCATCATAACCGTCGCCGCTCCCATAGAAACACCAAACAAGGTAATTTCGCTGTCTGAATTTTGTTCAACTAGCAGATCCGCCCATTTTACGACGTTTAAGCGGTCGTTCCAGCCATATCCAATGATTTGCCCTTCGCTGTCACCGTGCGACATATTATCGGGCATAAGGACATTGTAACCTAGCTCATGAAACATCCAAGCATAAGGCTTCATATCTTCCTTATCGTTTGTAAAGCCATGAACAACAATAACCGTTTTATTTGTTGCTGTTTCTGCAGGAACATACCAAGCATCTTGTTTTAAACCTTGGTTGGTCATCCAAAGCGTTTCTTTTGTCAGTTGGTCAAAACTCTGCTCATAGGCGTAGAGAGGGTTGTCTTTTGAATGACCATTATTATTAATGAATGATTTTTCTTCACGAATTTGTGCTACATGGAAAAAATAAAAACTTGCTCCGACACTTACTACAAAAAGTAAAGCAATAATTCCTAATAAAATACGACGTTTTCTAATTCTTATTTTTCTCATGCTCACTATTATACTATTTTTTTCCTAAAAATAAAAGGGGTACAGATTCATTAGAATTGTATTATCAAAAAAAACACTCCAAAGCTTTTAGCTTGAAGAGTGTTAATCTGTTTTAGTGATTATTTGCTGTTTTCAATCGCTGCTGTCACAAAAGCTGTGTAAAGCTCTTCTGGACGGTTTGGACGACTTTGAAGTTCTGGGTGATATTGAGCAGCCACGAAGAATTTTTTCTCTGGCAATTCAACAACTTCCATCAAGCGGTTATCTGGTGATACACCTGAGAAAACAAAACCTGCTTCTTCAAATTGATCACGGAATTTAGTGTTAAATTCGTAACGGTGACGGTGACGACGCTGAACAACTTCTTGGTTGTTGTAAGCTTGTGCTGCACGTGAACCTGGTTTTAATTTACATGGGTAAAGCCCAAGACGGAGTGTTCCCCCCATATCTTCAATGTCAATTTGGTCACGCATAATATCAATAATTGGATATTTAGTATCTGGATCAAGTTCGGCTGAATTTGCACCTTCCAAGTTCAATACGTTACGAGCAAATTCCACACAAGTCAATTGCATACCAAGACAGATTCCAAGCATTGGCACGTCTTTTTCACGCGCATAGCGGATTGCTTCAATTTTACCTTCTGTACCACGTTGGCCAAAGCCACCCGGGACGATGATACCATCAGCATCACCAAGCATTTCTTCAACATTGTCAGCTGTAAGATCGTTGGCATTAATCCATTTAAGGTCAATAGCCGTATCATTAACATAACCTGAGTGTTTAAGAGCTTCAACAACTGAAAGGTAAGCGTCTGGCAATTCAACATATTTACCAACAAGAGCAATCTTAGTTGATTTTTTAAGATTCATAATCTTATCAACCATTGCAGACCATTCTGACATATCAGCTTTTGGCACATCCAATTTCAAGTGGTCACAAACGATTTGGTCCATGTTTTGAGCTTGCATGTTAAGTGGAATTTGATAAATGTGATCCACATCAAGCGATTCAATAACAGCTTCTGGAGCAACATCACAGAATTGTGCCAACTTATTTTTAATGTTTTGACCAGCTGGTTTTTCTGTACGGATAACCAACATATTAGGTTGAATCCCAAGGCCACGCAATTCTTTAACAGAATGTTGTGTTGGTTTAGTTTTCATTTCACCAGCAACTTTAAGGTATGGAAGAAGTGTTGTGTGAATGTACATAACATTGTCAGCACCAACATCTGCTTTCATTTGGCGAAGGGCTTCAAGGAATGGAAGACTTTCAATATCACCAACTGTACCACCAACTTCTGTGATGATAACATCAGAATCAGTTGTTGTCGCAGCACGTTTGATTTTTTCTTTCAAAGCGTCTGTGATGTGTGGGATAACTTGGACAGTTGCACCAAGATATTCACCTTTACGTTCTTTACGAAGAACTTCGCTATAAATTTTACCAGTTGTTACGTTAGAATATTTGTTAAGGTTGATGTCAATAAAACGTTCATAGTGACCAAGGTCAAGGTCAGTTTCAGCACCATCGTCTGTCACGTAAACTTCACCGTGTTGATAAGGGCTCATTGTACCTGGGTCAATGTTAATATAAGGGTCAAATTTTTGGATAGTTACTTTAAGACCGCGATTTTTCAAAAGACGACCAAGACTTGCAGCCACGATTCCCTTACCGATAGAAGAAACAACACCACCAGTAACAAAAATATACTTAGTCATTAAATAAAACTCCTTTTAAATAAAATGATAGCAAACGATAAGTGCTTGAAGATTAAGAATAACAACAAATCAAAATATCCATAAGATATTTGATAAAAAAGTAAATAAACATTTACTTTTAGGAAAACAAAAATAGCTCCCTAAAAAGTTAGGGAGCTTTCATACGACCTCTAAAAAAGAGGTGCCCGAATAATAATATAAACTATCCTGTGGCGTTTGTCAAATGATACTTGACAACTTTATTTAATTTAGTAAAAAACTAATGCTGATGACTACTCTTCGTCTAAATCATCGTCTTCGTCGTTGATGTCATCTTCTTCGTCCAAATCTTCATCTGGAATAATTTCGTTGATTTCTGAATCGTATGACTCAACTTCTGATTTTTCGTCATCTGGATTTTCTTCATCGTATTCTAAGTCAGATGATTCAGGTGTGAAATCTTCATCTTCTGGATCATCATCTGAATAATCAATGGCATCTTCAGCACCATCCATGAAGGCATTAACACGTTTTGGTTTGCGTTTTGGTGCACCATTTTCATCTTCTTCAAGAGTGATGATTTCTTCGTCAATTTCATCAATAGCATACCATGAACGGATCCCCCATTTGTTATCCCCAAGTGGAATAAAAGTTCCGTCAACGTTCAATGCAGAATAAAAATATGGCAATGCTTCACGAATTTCTGCATCTGATTTTTCAAGGTAGTTTTGGATCTCATTTACAAGATCGCTGAAATACATTTCATGATCACGTCCACGCTCTTCTAAAATCGCACGGGCAACTTCAATCATTGAAAGTTCGCTTTTTTCTTGTCCAGCAAATACTTCTAATTCCAAGGTCGTTCTCCTTATTATTTAGGATATGAGCAAATAGCCACAAAAACCCTATTATCTTAATTTTCGTTACTCTCTATTTTACGCTAATTTTGTCAATTCGTCAAAAGATTTATAAGAATTTCTGATAAAGGGCATAAAAAGCCAAGTAATCTTACGATTACCTGACTTTATAGGTATTTATCTAAGATAAATTATTTTACTTTTGCAGTGCTTGTGACAACGTCAACAGCTTTCTTCATAGCGATGTCGTGTTTAAGCATATCAGCTGAAAGAAGATTACGAACTTGTTCAACTTCCATGTTGTATTCTGAAGCAAGGTCGTTGATTTCTTTTTCGATTTCTTCGTCAGAAGCTTCAAATCCTTCAGCTTTAGCGATAGCTTCGATAACAAGATTAGTTTTAACACGTTTGTCAGCGTCAGCTTCGTATTGTTTGTGAAGGTCTTCTTCAGTTGTACCAGTCAATTGGAAGTACATTTCTGGAGAGATACCTTGACGTTGCATGTTGCCCATGAATTCGTTCATAGCACGGTGCACTTCGTCATGTACCATTTCTTCTGGCAATTCAACGATTTCAGCGTTAGCAACTGCCAATTCAAGTGCAGCACCTTCAACAGCATCATCGTATGCAATTTCTTTAGCTGCTTCAAGGTCTTTACGGTATTTAGCTTTCAATTCGTCAAGAGTTTCAACTTCTTCGTCGATGTCTTTAGCTAATTCGTCGTCAAGAGCTGGAACTTCTTTAGCTTTAACTTCGTGAACAGTTGTTACGAATTTAGCGTCTTTACCAGCAAGGTCTTCTGCTTGGTAGTTTTCCGGGAATGTTACGTTAACCTCAACAGTTTCACCAGCTTTAGCACCTACTAATTGGTCTTCAAAACCAGGGATGAATTGACCTGAACCAAGTTCAAGTGAGAAGTTATCACCTTTACCACCGTCAAATTCAGCACCGTCAACTGAACCTACGAAGTCAATAACAACTGTATCGCCAAGTTCTGCAGCGTCTTCTTTGATGATAAGTTCAGCAAGGTTGTTGCGTTCGCGTTCAACTTTTTCGTCAACTTCAGCATCAGTTACTTCTTTTGTAGCTTCAACTGAAACTTCAAGGTCTTTATAGTCACCAAGTTTTACTTCTGGTTTTGTAACAACTTCTGCAGTCAATGTCCATTCTTGACCTTTTTCCATTGATTGGATGTCAATTTTTGGTTGAGCAACAACGTCAAGGCTAAGTTCAGCAACTGCTGCTTCGTATGCTGCTGGAAGGATAGCGTTCAAAGTATCTTCGTAAAGTGCTTCTTCACCAAATTTTTGGTTAAATACGGCACGTGGCATGTGTCCTTTACGGAATCCAGGTGCGTTTAAATTTTTCTTAACTTTGTTGAAAGCTTGATCAAGAGCTGGTTGGATTTTATCTTGACCGATTGTGAATGTAATCACGCCACGGTTAGTAGCTTTGTTTTCAAATGATACAGACATGAAGTCATTTCTCCTTAAAATTTTATATACAGTTTAGTTTACCATATTTTACGGGCTTTTAAAAGTTTTTTGTGTAAAAATCCTAGGTCAATCACCACTCTATTTGCGGAATTGCTGCGTATTAGATAGGCTCTTAATGACATTGCAGTCAACTTTTCTCATTTTACTGTCCTACATAAAACTTTTGGTAATTCTTAATTTATATTAAAAACTTGCTTGCTATTCGTTTTTTTAATAAACTAAGGGTATGAATATTATCTCTAAATATCTCGAACAATTACAAATCGAACAAATCGCTGTGGAGCTTATTTCTAAGTCGGTTTCATTGATACTTCTTTTTCTATTTTTCTTAATTGTAAGACGCGTTGCTGATTTTATTTTTAAACATGCGGTAGAAAAATCAATTACGCTTTCGCACCAAACGGAAGCTCGCCAAAAGACAATCAGCAAACTTTTGCACAACATCATGAACTACACCATTTACTTTTTCCTACTTTCCTGGGTGTTGGGTATTCTTGGCGTTCCAGTTTCTAGTTTATTGGCTGGTGCTAGTCTTGCTGGGGTCGCTATTGGGCTTGGTGCACAAGGCTTTTTAACTGACGTGGTTAACGGATTCTTTATTCTTCTTGAAAATCAATTTGAAGTCGGTGATTCTGTCGTTATTGGAACAGTTGAAGGAAATATTTCAAGCGTCGGTATTCGTACCACACAAATTCGCGGCTTCGACGGAACACTTCATTTTATTCCTAATCGTAATATTACTGTTGTTTCTAACAAATCACGTGGTGATATGCGTGTTCAGATTGATATTCCAATCTACGCTCACACAGACTTAGAAAAAATCTCAAATATCATTAAGACGATTAACAAAGAACAGCTACCATCTTATCCTGAAATCGTTGGTAGTCCAACCATTTTAGGGCCACGTACAAATAGCACCGCACAACTTGTTTTCCGTGTTGATATTTTCGTACAAAATGGCAAACAAAATTATATCTATTCTAATTTTTATCGTCTTTATCAAGAGGCACTTTTGGAAAATGATATCTCACTACCAACCATGTACGCTAACCCAACACTTTCAAAATAACAAGACAAGAAAAAGGTTGAAGTTTAACACTTCAACCTTTTATTTTTAAAATTTTCGAATTGGGTCTGATGTATAAGTTGCACGCGCGCCACCAATTAATTTTGGTCGGCTAGCTAAAGCTGTCACATGAGCGCCGCCCAACTCACGTTGCACTGGAATTAACGGCACTTGTACGCACTTGACATGCATACCAATAAAGGTATCTCCAATATCTAGCCCAGCATGTGCCACGATTTCTTCAACCTCGACAGGATCTTGCATGAACTTGAAAGCAGCAACTTGACCACTTCCTCCAACGTGCAGATTTGGAATGACATTAACGATTTCTAATTCTTTTTTCTCAGCTAATTCGCGTTCAACCGTCAAAGCACGATTTAAATGTTCACAACCTTGCACAGCTAGACAAATTCCACGCTCATTTAGCACACCTAAAATCGTCTTAACAATCACTTCACCGATTTCAGCACTGCTATTTTTTCCAATCAAACCACCAACCACTTCACTAGATGACAATCCAAGGACAAAAATTTGTCCTTTTTTAATGGCAGAGCGTTCAATAATATCAACGGCAATCACTCGTGTTTGATCCGCTAAAGCCTTTAAATCCATACTAATCCTCCGTACCTATTTATTTTCAAAATGTTGATAAGCCAGATAAACGAGGTAACCAACTAACATTCCAAAAAGATTTTGCAAAAGATTTCCAGGAATACCAGCCAGAGCACCTCCTAGACCATAACCTAAAAGAAGAGCCGCTAAGAAATACCAGCCAACCATCAAAATACTAGCCAGAATAAGCCCTAAAATGCGTTTTTTCCCAGTCCATCCTGCAAAATACCCTTGCGCTCCATGAGCAATTAAACTGTGAAACATGTATTGTGGATAACCTAACAACAGGTCGATGAGAAAGCCAGATAAGCCACCAACAATTGCTCCAGATTTTGAACCTAAATAATAAGCCGTAAAATAAATTCCAACATCTAACAAGGTCAAATAACCCGTCGGCGTTGGGACATGAATAAACGCCAAAACAACACTCAAGGCAGTCAAAACAGCCATTAGGGTTAAGTCATGCGTATTAGTTTTCTTCATAATTTTGTTTCACTCCATATTGGTCTGAATGACGAATCGCTTGATAAACGAATTCTTTAGATTGTTCAACAGCAGCTTTGGCAGACTTTCCAAGTACTAATTGGCTTGCAATGCTTGAAGCGAATGTACAACCAGCACCGATATTATTATTTTCAAGGATAGGTGTCTCAAAAACAGTCACGTTTTCACCGTCGTAAAAAACGTCAATCGCTTTTTCCTTACTTAATCGGTTGCCACCTTTAACAACCACATTTTTCGCTCCTAACTGGTGCAATTTTTTCACCGCAGCTTTCATATCATCCAAAGTTTTGATTGAGGATTGGGTCAATAGCTCAGCTTCTACCAAATTCGGCGTGATAATGGTCACATATGGAAAAAATTTCAAGAGTTCATCACGAAGTGCCGAAACTTCAACATCATGTTTTTCTTTACAAACCAAAACTGGGTCAAGAACAATTGGAATTCCAACGTGCGATTTAACGAATCCAAGTGCTAAATCAGCAACTTTCACGTTTGGCAACAAACCAAGTTTTATCCCTGAAAAAGGAACATCTTTGAGACTATTTAATTGGTGAGAAAAAACTGTTTCATCTGTCGCAAAAACATCAAATCCATTTTCTGTCAATGCCGTTAAGCAAGTTACCGCTAGAAAACCATGCAAGCAATTGGTTGTATAGGTCGCCAAATCAGCATAAAGACCACCGCCACTAAAAATATCATTTCCTGAAATGGCTAAAATGTACTTATTCGTCATAATTAATCTCCTTTAAATAAAGACCATTCCCTGCTGCCGTAGGGCCTGCTAAATCACGATTTTTCGACTCTAAAACCGTCTTAATCTGACTAACCGGCATACGACCATTACCGATTTTCAACAAGGTTCCAACCATATTGCGCACTTGCTTGTAAAGAAAGCCATTACCACTGAATGTAAACACAAAGAAACCTGTTTTGTCATCAATAGCAACTGTTGCTCGCGTAATCGTGCGAACTTTATTTTCAACAGAAGTCCCAGAAGCCGTGAAACCTGTAAAATCATGCGTCCCTACCAAATCCTTAATGGCTTCTTGCATACTTGTCAAATCTAGGGGATAAGGATAATGCGTCGCATAATGTCGCATCATTGGATTTTTGGGTCGCCCAGCATCTACTAAAAACTCATAAGTCTTGCTGTGCTTATTGTAACGGGCATGAAACTCATCACTGACTTGCTCGACTTTCACCACATCTATATCTTCTGGAGACTGCGTATCCAAACCAAATCGTAATTTTTTCACATCACGCGCCTGTAGCAAATCAAAATGTACGACCTGTCCATAAGCATGCACCCCTGAATCTGTACGACCAGCACCATGCACTTTAACTGGGTTATCGCTATTTAATTTCTGTAATGTTTTTTCTAATTCTTCCTGAACAGAACGCTCACTCGGCTGTCGTTGAAAGCCAGCAAAAAGCCTACCGTCATAGGAAATCGTTGCTTTATATCTTACCATGAGTGTATTTTATCATCTTAACAAAAGACTTTCTAGAAAATTTAGAACAAACTGTCCCCATACAGAACTTTACATAAAAAAAGAGATTGGAAATATTAGTTTCCAATCTCTGTGAGAGTTTATTCACCGTCAAAGGCGTCTTTCATTTTGTTAAAGAATCCTTTTTTCTTAGGATTAACAACTTTGTCACCACCTGCTGCTGCGAAGTTTTTAAGCGCTTCGACTTGAGCATCATTAAGTTTGATTGGTGTTACGATATTGACGGTTACATGTTGGTCTCCTTGACCTCCACCACGCAATTTCGGAGCACCTTTACCTTTGAGGCGGAATGTCTTACCAGTTTGTGTTCCAGCTGGGATTGTCATTTCAACATCACCATGCACCGTTGGCACTTCGACAGTATCACCAAGAGCTGCTTGAACAAAGCTAATATTCATGTTGTAGTAAATGGTTGAGCCATTACGTTCAAATTGCTTACTTGGTAAAACATTGATAATAACGAAGAGGTCACCATAAGGTCCACCGTTAAAGCCTGCTTCACCTTGACCTTGCAAGCGAATTTGTTGACCGGTTTCAACACCTGCTGGAATCTTAACAGATACTTTATGAGTTTTCCTTTCATGACCAGTACCATGACAAGTGTGACAAGGTTCTTTAATTTCTTTACCTGTACCATGGCAGACATCACAAGTTACTTGACGACGCATCATACCAAGAGGTGTCTGTGTATCAACATTAATAACTCCTGAACCATGACAACGACTACATGTTACAGGGCTAGTTCCAGGTTTAGCGCCTGTACCAGAACATGTTGAACAAGTTGATTCACGGTTATAAGCCACTTCTTTTTCAACACCAAAAACAGCTTCTTCAAAACTCAAATTCACACGGTATTGAAGGTCATCTCCTTGACGTGGCGCATTTGGATTACGCATGCCTCCACCGCCACCAAAGAGGCTTGAGAAGATATCTTCGAAACCACCAAAGCCAGCACCACCACCATCGAAACCACCAAAGCCACCAGCTCCGCCACCAAAGTCGCCATTAGCTCCCGCAGCACCATATTGATCATAAGCGGCACGTTTTTGCTCATCACCTAGCGTTTCATAAGCCTCTTGAACTTCTTTGTACTTTTCTTCAGCACCAGGTTCTTTGTTAATATCTGGGTGGTACTTTTTCGACATTTTTCGATAAGCTTTTTTAATCTCATCTTGCGAAGCGTCTTTAGAAACACCCAAACGATCGTAAAATTCTGTATTGTTCATAATTAAGATACAAAGGGCGTTAAGCGACTCAAAGAAAAATAGGAAACTTTCCCGACGATGCTGCATCTAGGTAAAGTTTTATCTTTTTCCATAGAGTCGTAGGCGTATTCAAATATATAAAATAACTTTTACGCCTTTTCAGCCCGTGTTCATTTCTGAACACTTTCCTTTCTTTATCATTAAAAAGGTTATTCAAAATAATTCTATGGTTTCTCTATTTATCCAAAAACAGAGGTTGATATTTTCGCAACCTCTGAATTTTATAATTTACCAAGAAAAAATCACACTAAACTTACCAAAATAAGTAAATAGTCAAATATATTCTTGATAATCATGATGAATTATTTTTCAGTAAACTCGCCATCAACAACGTCATCACCATTGTTTGATGAATCAGTTGATTGTGCACTTTCAGCACCTGCTTGTGCTTGTTGTGCAGCTGCAGCTTGTTCGTACAATTTCACAGCAAGAGCTTGAGCTTTTTCGTTAAGAGCTTCAAGTTTAGCTTCCATATCTTCAAGATTGTTAGCTTCTTGAGCAGCTTTCAATTCATCAAGAGCTGATTGAGCAGCGTCACGTTCTGTGTCAAAGCCTTTGCCTTCAGTTTCTTTGATTGTTTTTTCTGTTGCAAAGATAGCTTGATCAACTTCGTTACGAATGTCAACTTCTTCTTTACGTTTAGCATCAGCTTCTGCGTTAGCTTCTGCATCTTTCATCATTTTTTCAATTTCTTCATCAGTCAAACCAGAGTTAGATTGAATAACGATGTGTTGTTCTTTTTGAGTACCAAGGTCTTTAGCTTTAACAGACACGATACCGTTTTTGTCAATATCAAATGTTACTTCGATTTGAGGGATACCACGAGGTGCAGCTGGAATATCAGTCAATTGGAAACGACCAAGGGTTTTATTATCAGCAGCCATTGGACGCTCACCTTGAAGAACGTGGATATCTACGGCTGGTTGGTTATCAGCAGCTGTAGAGAACACTTGTGATTTAGATGTTGGGATAGTTGTGTTACGGTCAATAAGTTTTGTAAATACACCACCCATAGTTTCAATACCAAGTGACAACGGAGTAACGTCAAGAAGAACGACATCTTTAACATCACCAGTGATAACACCACCTTGGATAGCAGCACCCATAGCAACTACTTCGTCAGGGTTAACAGATTTGTTTGGTTCTTTACCAGTTTCAGCTTTAACAGCTTCGACAACGGCAGGAATACGTGTTGAACCACCAACAAGGATAACTTCATCAATTTCAGAGATTGAAAGACCAGCATCTGACAAAGCTTGACGAACTGGAGTTTTAGTACGTTCAACAAGGTCACGAGTCAAATCATCAAATTTAGCACGAGTAAGGCTTGTTTCCAAGTGAAGAGGCCCAGCAGCTCCAGCAGTGATGAATGGAAGTGAAATTTGTGTTTGAGTCACACCCGAAAGGTCTTTTTTGGCTTTTTCAGCAGCATCTTTCAAACGTTGAAGAGCCATTTTATCTTGGCTAAGGTCTACGCCATTTTCGTTCTTGAAGTCAGCAACTAACCAATCAATAATTTTTTGGTCGAAGTCGTCACCACCAAGTTTGTTATCACCTGCTGTTGCAAGTACGTCAAAGACACCGTCACCAAGTTCAAGAATAGAAACGTCAAATGTACCACCACCAAGGTCGAATACTAAGATTTTTTCATCTTTATCAGTTTTATCAAGACCGTATGCAAGAGCGGCTGCAGTTGGTTCGTTAACGATACGTTCTACTTCAAGACCAGCGATTTTACCAGCATCTTTTGTTGCTTGACGTTGAGCATCGTTGAAGTATGCAGGAACTGTGATAACAGCTTTTGTTACTTTTTCACCAAGGTAATCTTCAGCATAACCTTTAAGGTATTGAAGAATCATTGCTGAAATTTCTTGTGGAGTGTATTCTTTACCATTTGCAGACACTTTTTCAGAAGTACCCATTTTAGATTTGATAGAAAGAACTGTATCTGGATTAGTTACTGCTTGACGTTTAGCAGCGTCACCAACGATGATTTCACCGTTTTTGAATGAAACAACTGAAGGAGTTGTACGATTACCTTCTGGGTTTGCAATAATTTTTGATTCAGTTCCTTCAAGAACTGCAATGGCTGAGTTTGTTGTACCTAAGTCAATACCAATAATTTTAGACATATTTTATCCCTCTTTTTATGATTTATCTTTTTTTATTTCAGTTATAGTTTTATGACATTGCGGTCAAGTCTTTGCTAACGATTAGCTGTAAACAACAACCATAGCTGGACGCAATAGACGTTCGTGAAGTTTGTAACCCTTTTGAAGCACTTGAGCAATGCTATCTGCAGGATGTTCTTCATCAGCTGGAAGAGTTTGAACTGCCATATGCAAGTTGTGGTCAAAGTTTTCAACAATCACTTCTTCAACACCTTCTTCGTTAAGCGCACGAATCAAGCTGTCACGTGTCATTTCAAGACCTTTTTTCACATCATCTGTCAACCCTTCAACAGCAAGTGCTCTTTCCAAATTATCCAAACTTGGTAAAATTGCTTTGGCTAAATCTTGTGAACGGTATTTTTGCAATTGCTGACGTTCTTCATTAGCGCGACGTTGAATGTTTTGCATTTCAGCATGAGCACGAAGGTATTTATTTTCAAAATCTTCCGCACGCTCAAGTGCTTTTTGCAATTCTTCATTTTGAGCATCTTCTTGAGGCTGCTCTTCTACTTTTTCTTCAGTCACAACATCAGTGACTTCAACTTCTTCTTGAAGTTCTTCGTTTTTAGTTTCTTCTGACACTATGTCCCTCCCTTATCTTTTTTATCAATTTAATTACTGAACTTAGTTGACCTCGTAATGATTACTATTGAGGTAACGATAATAATCACCAAGTTTCATCGCTAAAACACGCCCAATAACATTTACCAAGCTAACGCTTCTGCGATAATCCATATCAATCGGACCAATCAAGCTAAGAAGCCCAAATCCACGATAAGGAATCAGAAACTTATGTGTCAAAACAGTCACATTAGCTAGCGCTGCTTCTTGACTATCTGCAACCTGAACAGCCGCAATCTCATCTTCTTTCATTGAAGAGCGAAGAGCAGCCGCAACCCTTTGGTCATTATCTAAGAAACGATATGTTGCCAGATTAGCATAATCAAGTGAATTAACCTTACCAGTTACAAAAACCAACTCTTTAAACAATTCTGCGAAAATATAGTCGAACAAATCTAACACATTGTCTGTCACGGTAAAATATTTTTGCAAAATCTGCGGAATCTCTGTTCGTAACTTATAATGAATATCCAACACCGTTCGTCCAAGCAAACGCTCATCGACGATTTCTTTCAAAGTTACCAAATCTTTCAACATGAAGTTTTTAGGAATGGCAAATTGAATTGTCGCAGGTTTGGATTCATCCAAGATTAAAACAGCTAGAGCATCATGACTCGATAATTGAACAATATCGAAAGCTGTAAGTTTTTGACGAGCTGGCTCAACATCCAAAATCACTGACGTGTAACCAGTCATATCAGCCAAAACCCGACTTGCTTTTTGTAGAATATCATCAAGTTTAAAAGCTTCAAAATCAAAAGCTTTGATGACCTGATAAATATCACGTTCATCGATACTATCAAGACTCAATGAATGCTCAACAAAATACTTAAAACCAGCAGCACTTGGCATTCGCCCACTTGACGTATGAGCCTTTTCAAGCAAGCCCAACTTTTCTAGCTTCGCCATATCGTTACGAATTGTTGCACTACTCGAGTCAATGGTTGCCTGTAAAGTCTTAGAGCCGACAGGTTCATGCGCCTGTGTAAATAATTCGACAATCAAATTCAAAATATCACTTTGACGTTGGGTAATCATAACCTCGCTCCTTTCTACATTTAGCACTCATACACCTCGACTGCTAATCTATGATTTTATTATACTCCTTTAAAAACGAGTGTCAAGAGAAAAACTCAAAAAATTAGCACTCTTTTTAGTAGAGTGCTAATTTTCTATTTATCAGACGCTGTTAAGTTGTTTTTTCAATAATAGCAATCAATTTCGTAGCATAGTCAGGGTCTGTACTGAATCCCATATCCTGCAACGATTGTGCTGGTTTTTTATAATCCGTATTAGACACTAAAATATCATACGCTCCATCACTTAATTTGCCAGATTGTAATAAATCAAAATAATCATAAATAGCAGCCGTCAAAGATTTATAAACCGCAAAACGACCCGTCTCAGTCTACCACTCATTAACAAAATAACTTTTATAAGTTAATTCTATCGCCGTTTGACCAACCTGTGCCTGCACCGCAAATAAATTATGATATTTTACTGCTAATAAATTCGTCCCATAATTTGATTCCAAAACAGCTTGAGCAATGATAATCGAAGGACGTACGCCATATGACGCTGCTACTTTTTGAATCGTCGAAGCAATTTCTTCAATAAACTCTGTTTGCGTATAAGAAACACTTTACTTCTTCGTAGCACTTGGCGTTGCATAGTGCAAGCAAAGCAAAAGAATTCCAACAAAAAAGATAAAAACAAAAGTCAAAAATTGTTTCAGAGAAAAGCGAGATTTCATCGATTATTCTCCTTCAATAAAGCCACATATTCTTCTAAGATTAAGTTGTTTTCTGTCATGTATTTAGCAGATTCAACACCAACATAGCGGAAATGCCAATCTTCGTAATCAACTCCCATTGAATTACTCTTACCTTCAGGAAAACGTAGAACAAAACCATATTCAGGAGCAATAGCTGCGACTTGCGCAACAACCTCAGCATCACTCTCATTCAAAGAATTTACCGTGCTCATATCAATAGCAAGTCCAGTCTGATGTTCACTAGCACCAACAGGCTGTGAATACGTCTTAACCAAATCCTCCGCCGCTTCTTGTGTTAAACTTGGATCAGCTGCCTTTTCTTGTGACACATAGGAATTAAATAATTCTTCTTGATAAGCCACACTTCGGTAGCCAGAAATCAAATGTTCACTGCTATCAATAGCTTGCGCTGCTGCCAAAAAGTTTCGAACATTATCAGCAATACGTGAATCCACATAGATATTATCAATTTGCGTTAAATCAGGATTCATTTCGGCTGTAATATTATCGCGATTAACTAAAACAAGCTCCCAATCACTCGATGAAACATCTGGCACCGTCGCTGATGTTGTTGAACTCGTTGAAGACTCAGAACTCACCAAGCTTGAACTATCCGTTGATGACTTTTGAGCATTTCCAGTCAATGATAATTTGTCACCTTGGACAAAAACAAAAATACCGACTATAAAAATTACAATAACTAACAACCCTAGGATAAGAATTGGTAAACTACGCTTTTTTCCCATTTTTTCTTTCTTCTAATATTTGCCTACCACGCAAACGATAACTAACATCGCCGATAGACTCTATTGTAAATTTTCCGTTTTCAAAACTAACAACGGAAACACTACCATTGTCCAACCCCAAACTTCTTGGCGTTGCGTGGTCAATTAACCACAAAAACGTTCCAATAGTCATGCCATGACTAACAACAATAGCATTTCCACCACCCAAGGCCTCGATTTTCTCAGCAATAGCAGTAAATCCCTCTAAAATACGGCTACTCAAAACTTCCCAAGTCTCAGCCCAACCAGCCGTATCGACTTGATAAATACCTGCCGCCATTTCTTGATAAGTCAACTTAGTCATATCCTTATCAAATACACGTGGCAACACACCATCAAAGAGCTCACCATCGTATCCGCCATCTAGGCTACCAAAACACCATTCGCGAATACGTTTATCACGAGTGTATGGGATATTTTCCTGTTGACATTCACGTAAAATAATCTCCATTGTCTGTAAAGTACGTCCACTATCGCTCGAAAACGCCTCCTTAAAAACAATTCCTGCATCTTTCAAACCTAGACCAAGCTCTTGAATTCCACGCTCACCATCAACAGTTAAAGGGCTATCACTCCAGCCTTGAGCACGACCAATCGTATTGAACATCGTTTTTCCATGACGAGCAATATACAATTTTGTTTTAACCATAACAGTTCCTCCCATACTTGATTCCTATAAAAATAGAGGTGTACGACAACAAAAATAATGATTTTTTTACTTTTTTCAGCTCTTTTATTATATCATATTTTTCAAAAGCTTCATCAGTTAACACATAGCTTTGATAAGCTGAAATCATTTTTTAAATTTAGGCAAAAAAATACCTAGGATAGCAACTTTGCTTATTCTAGGTAAATATTGAACAAAATAATTAGTTTTTAAAGCTATGAACAGGGGCAGGAATTTGACCACCACGTTTGATGAAATCAGCAGACGAATTATGGTTAACACGCATCACTGGTGCAGCACCAAGAAGTCCACCAAATTCAATCATATCTCCTTCTTTACCTTTAGGAATAATACGAACAGCTGTTGTTTTTTGATTAATAACACCAATAGCAGCTTCATCAGCAATCATAGCAGCAATTGTTTCGTGCGGAGTATCCTCAGGAATAGCAATCATATCCAAACCAACAGAACAAATAGCTGTCATTGCTTCAAGTTTTTCCAAGTTAAGTGAGCCATTTTGAACAGCAGCAATCATACCTTCATCTTCAGATACAGGAATAAAAGCACCAGACAAACCACCAACTTGGTTACAAGCCATAATACCGCCTTTTTTAACTTGGTCATTTAAAAGTGCAAGCGCTGCAGTTGTTCCATGAGTACCAACTGCTTCAAGTCCCATTTCTTCAAGAACACGAGCGACAGAATCCCCAACAGCTGGTGTAGGAGCGAGTGAAAGGTCAACAATACCAAATTTAACCCCTAAACGTTCACTAGCCATCTGACCAACTAATTGACCGATACGAGTAATTTTGAAGGCTGTTTTCTTAACAGTTTCAGCAACAATATCAAAGCTTTCACCACGAACTTTTTCAAGAGCACGTTTGACAACACCAGGACCAGAAACACCGACATTAATGACAACATCCGCTTCACCAACACCATGGAAAGCTCCAGCTATGAAAGGATTATCTTCAACCGCATTAGCAAATACAACTAACTTAGCTGCACCTAAATCAGACAATTCAGCAGTTTCTTTAATCACACATCCCATGTCAGCAACGGCAGTCATATTAATACCAGATTTTGTTGAGCCAATATTAACAGATGAACATACTTTTTCTGTTTCAGCAAGAGCACGAGGTATAGAATTAATCAAAATTTCATCGCCTTTTTGGTAACCTTTTTGAACCAAAGCAGAGAAACCACCGATGAAATCAATACCAATTTCATGTGCAGCATTATCCAAAACATGTGCAAGTGGAAGATAGTCTGTCGCATCAGTTGCAGCTCCAATAATTGAAATTGGTGTAACTGAAACACGTTTATTTACAATTGGAATACCTAATTCAGCCGCAATTTCATCTCCAACAGCTACCAAAGAACCAGCTTTTTTCGACAACTTTCTCATAAATCTTATCTGCAGCCTTATTAATATCTGGATCAATACAATCAAGAAGAGAAATTCCCATTGTAATGGTACGAACATCAAAATTTTGTTCCTCAATCATTGCAATGGTTTCAGTAACTTGTCTAATATCCACAGCTAGCCTCCTTAAATATTGTACATAGCATCAAAAATCGCTGCGCTTTGAATGTTAATTTTGACATTGAGCGTGTCACCATATGCTTCAAATTCAGAGCGTAATTTTGTGAAATCTTGTTTTTCATCAAATGAGACAACAGCCATCATTGTGAAGAAATCATCCAAAACAGTTTGAGAAATATCATCAATATTCAAACCAAACTCAGCAATTTTTGCTGAAACACTTGCTACAATACCTGCTTTATCTTTTCCTACAACAGTAATAATTGCTTTCATGAGAAGCCTCCAAAACTAATATTTGTTCAATTTCACCATAATTTTCAGAAAAATTCCATTTAATTCGGATACGAATTCATCAAAAAGCGAATTATTTTTGGCATTTTTAAAAAAATATTCATGTTTTAAAATTCTATTTGCTATTTTTCCCTAAACTCGTTAAAGAAGGGCTCAATTTGAGTTAGAAAAGCCTTCTTGCCCTCGAAGCGTTCCCCTCGCATCACCTTC
>CAKPVT010000025.1 GCA_934196125.1 uncultured Streptococcus sp.
AGTTGTTGCGCCTAATCAAACCGTTGTGGGCACACAAAATGGTCAGTTGGTAGTGCAAGATACCTCAGGTTACACTCGTTTGGCAGATGTGACTGAATTTGGTGGTCAGAAAAACGCCAACGGCACAGTCTCTTTCAAAACGGCTGATGGTAAAATGGTTACCCTTCCAGAAACAGGCTCAACAAGTGGCACACTTCTTAGTCTTCTAGGAACAGGACTTCTTGGACTAGTGGGCCTCTTCTGGAAGAAAAAAACGTTAACAAACTAAAAAAAAGGAGAATAAAAAAATGACAACAAAACAATCATCACAATCAACTATTAATGGACATGGATATTTTCGTAAATCAAAAGCATACGGTTTAGTCTGCGGTGTGGTGCTAGCAACTGCTTTCTTTGGCGCTCATGTTAGCGCTGATGAAGTAACAGTCGCTCAAGATACGGAAACATCACAACTTGTTTCAACTATTCAAGAAAATACTACCGATCAGCTAGCAGAAAATGTAACTGCTGAAACATCTGTAGCTTCTCAAAATCCGTCTCAAGCAGAAAATGATCGAGCTTATAATGATTTACAAGATGTGATTGACAAGAATAATGGTTTAGTTGATAAAGCAGAAGGCGAATATGGTGATGATGTGACGGTTTCAACTGATGATTCTACAAAAACTGATGGCTCTGCAGGAGCTAATCAACCAGCAAAGGATCACGCCGAAGATATTTATCATCAAAATCAGGATGCTTTGAATAAGTATGAGCAAGAAAAAGCAGATTATGAAGCCAAACTTGAAGCAACTAACAAGCTGAATCAAGCCGTTAATAAAGCAAATGCTGATTTAACTTCAAAGGGTGTAACAGTAACGATTGTCAATACAGTTGTTAATTCGCTCGAAGAGCTTAATGCTTTAATAGCTCAAAATGCGGCAGCAATTGCTTCGGCTAATAAACAGGTGACGTTGCATCAAGCGATTATGTCAGCCTTTCAAGGAGCGCAAGGTACTCATGATCAATTAAAGGATCAAATTTCAGGTGCGCAAGGCTCACATGGCGGTGATGTTACTGTTGATAAGGTCGATGTTCCGACAGGTGATGGTACAGAAAATGGATATAAAGAATATACTTCAGCAATTAAAGAGTTGATTGCGAAGAATAATCAAGCCATCGAGGAGTTTTTAAAAGCTCTTGAAGCTTACAATAATTCTACAAATGTCACCGTTTCAGGAACAGTTGCGACCCAAAACGTTGATAATCTTGAGTTTGGAAATAGCTTCATGAACGGTAGTATTCAGTCAGATGGATCGTTTACGTTTACTCATGATATGAATGACGGTGATAATGATTTGGCTGGTATTTTGGGAACAGGGACATTGTCTGGGAAGTTGCATTATACGGTAACTTCAAATGGTGATGGTTCGATTACAGTACATATTACAGGAATTGAGCTGTATAGTTACAGCTATACAGCTAATCGTCCAAATCATGCCGTTAATCAAAATCTAAACTTTCATGTTTACAGTTTAGATGGTGCTGAAATTTATTCTGTTTTGCACAACGGCAATGCTAGTTTCGTGGATATGATTAATCGTTTAATTGCTTTAGACTTAGCATATCATTTAGAAGCAGGTCGTTCGACCGGTGAAATTGGTTTCTTGAAAATTGATGACAACTGGATTCACAACACTCACGGTCAAGCAATCTTTAACTTTACGAATCCTAATCAACGTCCGCACCTAGTACTTCAGTCTGCAGATGCGCCAATGTCACCTGATCTAGAAGAGATCACGGTTTCGTTGACTACAGCAGAAGATCCTGAAAAACCGACACTATCATTAACAAGACTTTCTAACGCTGTTAACGAACAGCTACCAGAAGCACCAGAGGTTGTGAAATCAAGTGTTCTTCCAATGACAGGAGATGAAACAAGTACTGCTAGCCTCCTAGCAAGCATTGCAGGTGTTTTCATGACCTTAGTCGGACTAGTGGGTGTTCGTAAACGTAAAGAAGAATAAGTCTCATTAGCGAGCAGCCTTGCCTGCTCCTAAAAGCAAACCCTTTTCTAAAACTCATGATAAGACAGAGCAAGGGCTTGTTATTAGGAGTAGGCGAGGTGGACAAAGTGCTACTAATGAGACCCTAGAGTTTCCTAGTGAAATATGGTATACTTAACCTAAACCACTAGGGAGGAGTTATGATGAGAAAGGATACGAAAATGGATGCACATGTGACAAAAAACGGCTATAAATACTATACGCCTCAGCGGTCAACTCGGAACGCTCAACCACCAAAAGAAAACAAATGGAAAAAAGGGTTTAAGCGATTAGGGCAAGTGCTTTTAACAGGTATGAAGAACCTCCCAGGCCTTCTCATGAAAGCAGCCGTCCTTATGGTTACCACACCTCTGATGATTGTGCTCTTTATCTTTAATTTATTAAAGAGCCTACTTGTAACGGCGATTGGCTGGGTTGTATTTAAAATAGTGTTATTCTTTATTTTGGGTTTTGGAATAGCAGGTTATACATTTGTAATTCAAAAGGATATTCCAGCCCCAGAATGGTTTAACAATATGATGACTGATTTTGTTTGGCCTCATGGAGTTCCTATTTATTACTGGTGGGAAACAACTATTATTGTTGTTCTAGCAGTCATTACCGCCCTTTCTCTAACCTTCCATCCAAACGAAGAGTAACTCTATTCATTATTATCCTACGAGACACTAAGATTCTTCTTGGTGTCTTTTTTTGACTTTAAAAATAGAAAGCGAGAAATATCTATATGCAAACAGTTGTGAATTTTATTAATCAAATCGGAACGATTGGAGGCCTTGTTGGTCTTGGCTGGGCAGCCTGGGGGGCTTGGGACTTGGCCATTGGCATTCGGCGAGAGTTGGATGACAAGAAGGATAAAGGAATTCAAAGTGTCGTTTTAGGGGCTATCCTAGGAACGGTGCTGAAAGCCCTCTTTTCAGCTGTCGCTGCAGGACTCTCAAGCATGGGTTAAGAGAAGGAGGTGGTGGTGGTGAACCAATCCACACTAGACCAATTAACCATGAGTCTGAAAGACTATAACCCGACAGCCTACCAGCTCATGGAGACCGTTTCGGGGTCAATGGAGACGGTTGCCATTCTATTACTGTTGCTTTTTATGGGGATTAACCTCATGAACTGGAACCAACAACTGAAAAGCAATGGTGGGGAGTTAACTCTGCAGCTCTGGATTGAGGAAATCCTCAAATATACCATTGCCCTTTTTCTCATCCTCTATGTGGATGATATTTTTGAAAGCCTCTCTTGGCTGTTTAATGTCATTATCAAGATGGTCGCTAAATTAGGAATCACAGAAGTAAAGGCCGATGTAGAACCTACTTTTAAAAACTTAAATTGGGCAGCGAAAGCAATGCTTCAGTTTGTATACCATGTTGTTGACTTTATCGGTCAAATTTCAACGAAGTTGCTGATTTTATTGCGTTCCTTTACGTTATACACGTATAAAGGCATTGCTAAAATCATTGTCGCTTGTTACCTAATGGACAGCCTGCGCCCTATCTGTTTTGGCTTTTTTAAGCTTTATATTGCGGCCGTTCTACAGGGCTTAATTTTAGTCATTGTCATTATGCTTTATCCAGCCATTGTGACCAATGACTTGCTGACTGTCGCAAAGACAGGAGCTTGGACCAGTGCATTGATGGCGATCGCTAAAGGCATTATCTACATTATGATGCTCTTTGGCAGTCAACGGATGGCTAAAAGTATTATGCAAGTAAACTAAAAGAGAACGTTATGACTAATATTTCCTAAAGCTCCAAGACGATCACAAAGAGTTATTTGCAGAGTATATTGGAGATATGGAAGATAATAGAGATGAATATAAAAGAGGAATAGATGGTATCAGAACAGTTATCAATTTTAGAACGCCTTAGAGATTATTATAATCAAGTAGGCGAGAGTGTGACGAAAAACATCCTACAAGAATGCTGGCAGATAAATCGTCGAGTTATTCAGTTGAATTTATTGTCGGTGTTTGGCTACACCGACAAACAAGTTTATTTGAGTTGTTACGAGATCAAAGCATTGTTAGAAAGTTCTTTGTTTCAGCTTGAAGTTACGCTTGAGATACCGTATAATCAAAATAAAATTGTCTTTATTTTGAAAGGAAAACAAGAGATGTTAGCTAACGATGCTCAATTGAATTTTATTATCCCTTACGGTTATCGAGAGAACTATATTGATTTTATCTATGATGTCACTAATCAACCAGAAACAGAAGTCACACTATTTGTAAACAACATTCCTTATAGTTTAGAATGCCTTTTGTTTGTTGAGACAAAATTCCCTGATAACATTCGTCAGATGGCCAGAAACTATCAAACTCATGAATTACAAAATGGGAAATCAATAGATTATTATTTTAAAGAGATGAGAACAAGGCAATGGAATATGACAGCTTTTTCACCTGTCATGGACAAAGAACAAATAGCAGTAGCTATGAATACCATTTGTTATTTTAAATCTATAGCAGAGTACGAAAAAGAAGGCTATTCGTTAAATCGAAACTATCGTAAAGTATTTATCTCTTATTCTCATAAGGACGAAGAAAAAGTTGTTGCTTTAGAGACTAGGCTGAAAGATTATGGGATTCCAGTATGGCGAGACAGCTATGACATTGCATTTGGTGAAAGTATCACTGAAAAAATATCAGAGGGCATGCAAAACAGTTCTATTTTTTTGTTATGTCTTAGTCAACACACCAAAGAGTCTTTGTATGCCAAACAAGAAATGGAAACCTTGTACAATCAGTTTTTAATCTATCGCTCTGAGCATAAGATTGTCATACCTGTTAAATTGGATGATGTTAATCCAAATGATCTCATTCTAGGGTTAAATAATTTTAAATATTGTAACTATCAAAATGAAAAGGATATTGAACAATTAGTGACGTTACTCATGCGAGAAACAAAAGCATTCTAGATCATGATTTAATGCCGAAACAGTTCCAAATGGAGCTGTTTTTTATTCCAAATAAAGAAAGGAGTCCTATGACACGTTTAGGCAGTGAATTTTTAAAAGCCTTGGATAGCTATGAACGGCCATTCTTAGGCTATATGACCTTAAGGCAGTGGCTATTGCTTTTTGGGATTGGCTTGACAGTTGTTGTCACGTCAATCTTTTTTTGGCTTAAAACACCCCCTGTGATTCGCTATGGCGTTGGTGCTCTGGTACTAGCGCCTTTTGTGATTTTTGGGTGTCACATTGATGAAAAAATAAAGGATGAGATGCGCTTTTTGTTAACCAAACAAGAACGTACGTATCAGACTGACTACGATAGAAAGGAATATACTCGAAATGACTTTATTCAGTCGAAAGACAACCCTGAAACTCTCCAAAGCTGAGAAAGAACGTGCGAAACGTCTCAGACGTACCATGACAGCGTCCACACAAAATACACTCAATTACCAATATTTAACCCCAGATGGTCTAATGACTGTTACTGATGATACCTACTCAAAGACGTATCATTTGGGAGATACCAGTTACATTACAGCGACAGATGATGAGCGTATCGATGTCATTGAAACCAATGCGGATATTTTTAACTCCTTAGACATTGATAATGATATGCAACTGCTTATTCTCAATCGGCGGGTTGAGAGTGATAGCTTAAAAGCGATTCGGTATGATCTCGCTCAAGATGGCTATGACAATATTCGCAACGAATACAATGCCATGATTAAAGATCGCTTTTCTCAGGATCAAAACACTTTCAAAGTGGAGAAGTACCTAACTATCACTGCACAGGCCGACCAATCCAACCAAGCAAGGCGTATCCTAGATGATACGGCTAATGTTATTGAAAGTCAGTACAGCAGTTTAGGGATTTCCTTTAAGGAAATGGATGGCTTAGACAGACTGCGAGTTTTTCGTAAATTGCTACGAAAAGAAGCTTTCCTTGATTTTAGTTATGAAGATATCGCTGTGGCTGATCTATCAACCAGAGACTTTATTGCACCATCTTATCTAAAGTTTGAGAAGGACCATCTTCGAATTGATGATTATTACGCTAGAATTCTTTATGTGAAACAGTACCCAACCTTCTTAAATGACAAGCTGATTAAGAATATTTTGGATACTGGGATTGAGTTGGCCATTAGCTTGCATGCGAAACCCTATGATACGGCTGCGGCTATTAAGAAAATAAAAACGGTTCAATCAAGTGTCCGTAGAGAAATGATTAAAAGTCAAAAGTCAGCTGCTAAAGATGGGATTGCTGCCAACTTAGTCGTAGGAGGAAAAGCCACCGAAACGTCAAGAGAAACCGAAAAGTGGACGGAAGAACTTCAGGATAATGACCAGAAGATGTTTTCAGGGGTTATGACCATCTACCTACTAGCAGAGAGCCTAGAAGAGCTCAATAACTATACCGAACAGGTGCAACGCTCAGTTCGTAAGAATACGATTGAGCTAGACAAATGTTACCTTTATCAAGAAGAGGCCCTCAATACGATTTTACCAATTGGGGTGCCTTTTATTAATGTCAAACGTCGCTTTATGCGGGACATGACGACGAGCAATTTAGCTACCCAAGTGCCTTTTACGAATGTGGATTTGCGTTCTAACAGTCCACGGGCGATTTATTATGGCCAAAATCAGCTCTCTAAGAATGCCATTACAGTTGACCGTAAAAGAGATCTGAATACAGGCTCAGGTGTTATTTTTGGTATTCCTGGTTCTGGGAAGTCAGTCTTAGCTAAGGCGGGAGAAATTATCCCAACGCTCCTACGGTATACAGAAGACCAAATCATTATTGTCGATGCCGAAGATGAATATACAGGCATCGGGCGGGCCTTTGGAGCAGAAATTATTACTATTGCGCCAGGGTCTCCTCACCACTTCAATCTTCTTGATTTACCTGATAAAGATAAACTGCAGGCTGAAGATAATGACCCTATTGGGCAAAAGTCAAACCTCTTGTCTACACTCTTTGAAAATATCTTCTCTGAGGTGTCTGATGATGAATTTGCTATGATTGACCGAGTGACCAGAAAAACCTATGAAGCTTATCAAAAGCCTAACTTTAAGGATTGGCAGGAGATGTTAGAGCAACAACCTGAAGAGGTGGCGCAACTGTTAGCCTTAAAAGCAGAACCTTATACCAGAGGATCTAACGACATTTTTGCCCACCCAACCAATGTCAATATGGATAACCGTTTTATTATCTTTAACCTCAAGCAGTTGAGTGGGAAACTCAAGCCTTTTGCGCTTCTTGTTATCCAAGACTATATTTGGAATCAAGTGGTCAACCACCAAGGAAAACTAACCACTTGGCTTTATTTTGATGAGTTGCAACTTTACTTTAAAAATAAACTGCAGGCAACCTTCTTTACGGAACTTTACTCTCGTATCCGTAAGTATGGTGCTATTTCAACAGGAATTACCCAAAATCCTGAAACCGTCTTGTCAACTGAAGAAGGACGTAAACTTGTTGCTAACTGTGAATTTATGGTTCTTCTAAAACTCAAACGTACCGATTTAGAAGCACTGTCGCAAGTAACCCCACTGACACCTTCTTTGGAACGTTTTGTCTTACGTCCTAAAGCGAAAGGAACGGGCTTGATAGTGGCTGGAGATACCATTGTTCCTTTTGAAAATCCTATTGCGAGAGATACGAAACTTTACCAACTTGTCGCAACCGATGGCTAATCCAAAAATAAAGAAAGTGAGGTGTAGTTAATGTATGAGACAGATCCCAAACAAGCCAGACAAGAACGTAAGCAGCGGGTAAAAGAAGGCATCACGTCCAATCGAAGCAAGGTGCCTAAAGAAGCTCGCTTGGAGTCTAAAATGGCTTACAAAGCAGCTAAGAAAGACTATCGTCTAGCTCAAAAAGACTATGCCTTGCATCAAAAACCTAAATCCACAGCTAAGGCCCTTTTCTTTAAGCAACAACAAGATAAGGCAAGACTCAGTAAACAAGTCGCAAAGACCATCTATAAGCGAGCTAAAAAAGATGATGATACTTATATTCCCAATCGCTTGAAGCAACGTACCAAACAAGGTGCTAGGATGAAAATTCGGCAGAATGTTGAGCAAGCGGTACGGGATAATGACATCTTGGGGGAACTGGTCAAAGCTAGGCAAAATATTCGTCAATTTCACTACCAAAAGAACGCTTCTAAACATGCGCTTAAAGCAGGTGGAAAGCTAGCCAAGTACACCATCAAACATAGCTATGGTCAGTTGAATCGTACTTATAATTTTATTCGTGGACGTGGCTATACCAGAACCCCACAAGAATTTTCTTGGGAAGGCAAACTCACGAAAAAAGTTCGCCAAGTAAGACAACGCGTCGCACAAACTAAAGTAGGGAGAGTAGCTAAGGGAACAGGAACAGCTTTAAAAGTGGGTTCAAAACCAATCCGCTCTATTTTGGCTAATCCGTTAACGGTTAAGTCTTATTTCCTGATGTTTCTGATTTTTGGTCTCTTTGCCCTCTTTATGGGGGTTCTAGTAGGTAGTGGTCCTGTCCAACAGGATGAGTTTGATTTAAACCAATCTTGGCTACAGATGAGTAAACGAGATCGAGAGAAATCTAATGATAAGGTAGATTACTGGACCAACATCGATGATATCCTCTTTTTTATGAACTACCGCTACGGTAGTGAATGGAACCCAGATAGTAACTGGAATGAGGGAAAAGGTGGAGAGTTAGCTGGAAACTTAGGCTTTAATCACTATTCGGATGCTTTAAACGATTTATGGAACCATCTAAATGATGACCCAAGCAATCTTAAAACCATGGCAGACCTCTACGGATCTTCTTCAACACTAAAGTGGGCTAAACTTGATAAAGATGAGCTAGAAGAGTATAAGGAATTACTCGACTTAGCTAAAGAAACGGGACGTTACCCTGCTTATCAAGAACTAGACAATCCTTTTTATACGGAAGAAGAGGAGGGTTATAGTGGTGCCTTGGTTATTTTGAAGCGTTTTGGCTATACCTCAACTACAGATATTTATGAAAAAACACAATTGAAGGCAACAACAGGTCAGACTTTAAGAGCTCCTTTAGATGGAAAGGTAAGCATCAAAGACGATACTGTAGCTATTCAAACAGATGAAGCTATCTTCACTTTTGAAAAAGTTGGTAGTATCCGTGTTACAGATGGTGCAGAGGTCACGTCTGGCGATGAGATTGGAAAAGTGACGACAAATGGTTATCAAACCATTCAATATCAGAAGCTGGAAGAAAAAGCAACGAAGGAGAAAGAGGCCAAGTGGACAGCGGTCAACCCTGGCTTTTATTTTCCTTTTGTGACCTACAACCAAACCACATCGGTTCTTACTAAGCTTGATGGTGATTTAGCGACGAAAAGTCGAACCATTAAAGCCTACCTCAAAACCAAACTTCCTAATCTCACGGATAATGGGCTTGCTGCCATGTTAGGCAACTTTGCGACGGAAAGCTCCATTACCGCAAAGCGTGCTGAAAGCGACTATTTAGCCCCACCTGTTGGGGCAAGTTCTACCTCTTGGGATGCTGAGGCTTGGCTCAATATGGGCTACAATGAGGGCGCTAGTGTGGGCAGTTTAGTGGTGCATCGAGGCCTTGGTCTTGGCATGTGGACGGATACCTCAGATGGGGCTAACCGCTCAACGCTTCTTCGCAACTATGCTAATCAACAAGGGAAGAAGTGGTATGATTTGGAACTGCAGCTAGATTTTATCCTAAATGGGGATAACCCTTATTACACCACTATTGCTAAAACTATCTTAACGTCTAATGATGATGTGGCAACCCTCACCAAACGCTTTCTCAACCAGTGGGAGGGAAACGCTGGTGATAAAGTGGCTGAGCGTCAAAATAATGCTAAACAAATCCATACCTTTCTGACCCAGAGCCTCTCAGGTGGTGGCACGTTAGCTTCTTCGTGGAATTTTCCAGAAGAATACCGTGATAAAATCAAAAGCATGCCTACAGGGGCTAGCATGACCACTCAAGCAGGTAGCGGTTATGGGGTAGGTCAGTGTACCTGGTACTGCTATAACCGTTTAGTAGAACTAGGCGAAATCACGGATCTGTCAGGCAGTTATGGTCATCTTGGCAACGGTCAAGATTGGGTCAGAAACTTAGCTGCCAAAGGCTGGAAGACCAGTTCTTTCCCAAGTGTGGGGGCGGTCTGCTCAACCGCAGGTGGTTTTGACAATACTTATGCAGCTTATGGGCACGTCATGATTGTAGAGGTTGTTAATCCTGATGGGAGCTTCTTAGTTTCGGAATGCAATTATGCGGGTAACCAAAGTCAGATCCATTGGCGAGTCTGTCAACCAGCCATTTACTATACGTTTGCAAGCCCAAATTAAAAAATGAAAGAAGGAAATATTAATGAAAATGCTTGATACTGAAAAACTGAAGTTGCTAAAGTTGGCAGGCCTAGGCTTAGCAGCTCTTCTTGTCTTAGGCCTAGTCTTCTGGTTTAGTGTTGGAACAACAAAATCTAATCAGACAGTTAAAGAGACCAAAACAACGACTAAACAAACTAAAAAAGCAGAAGGGAGTGAGCTAACCGCAGATTACGTTGAAGCGTTTTTGACGGCTTACTTCACCAAAAAAGACCTGGGGGAAAATCGTAATCGTTACCTTCCTTTTATGACAGAAGGAGCTTACCAACAAGAGGTTAATAGCGAGGAGGAACCTGCTATGCAAGCTTATAAAGGCTATGTGGTCGATACAAAGCTTAAGTCTGCCACTATTTACATTGATAAAGAAAATCATGTGGCTCTAGCTCAAGTTAGCTATACCCAGACGCAACTTCAAAAAAAGAACGATTATACGAACGCTCAAACCGATGTGCTATCAAATAGCACGCTTCGTATTAGTTACATTAAACAGGATAAGAAATATCTGGTGAATCAGA
This sequence comes from uncultured Streptococcus sp., assembly GCA_934196125.1. Classification (GTDB taxonomy): domain Bacteria; phylum Bacillota; class Bacilli; order Lactobacillales; family Streptococcaceae; genus Streptococcus. Next base: position 10,907 of record CAKPVT010000025.1, read on the forward strand.
TTGAATCCATTCTGATTGTTGACACCTTGACGGCTAGTCAAGAAGCCTCTATGCCAACCCTTAACCAACCTACCACAGAACAATCTACTGAAAAAGGAGACAATTAACATGACAAAACTTGAAACATTAAAAGCCCAACAAACTAAAGTGCAAAAGAGACTTGCTGACTATTTAACGAAAGTCAAAAAAGAAGAAGAACGCCTTAAAGAGCTAGAAACACAAATTATCCTAGCAAAACATGAAGAACGCTCAGACTACTTGGCCAAATATAACTTAACCTGGGCGGATATTGAAACAGCCCTTGCGGAGGGAAAATTGAAAGGAGAAGCAGACCATGTACTGTTTAACCAATCAGACACAAAACACGACAACGACCTACAAGAATAGGGATTTAGTCTTACAAGCCATTGAGCGAGAAAATGCGAGAGTTAAGCATCTAGATGCGGAAGGGTTATTATTGGCAGAAGAGCTTGATAAAAAAGGAGTGGTGATCTACCAGGAAGACATCTTTCTTCCTTTTGAGGGTATCGCAGATAGTCTTTTTTTAAAGCCAAATACGACCACATCTCCTGAACCCTCAAAGAAAGAAAAAAGGAAGCGTTCTGAGGTTAAGAACGATCAAGAACCCAGCTCAAAAGAGAAACAAGGCCTTAGAAAGCCCGTCTCAGACACAACTTTTAAGTCTGAGACTCTTTCTAAGTCTGGCTCTCTCATAAAAACAATTGGTAGATGGGGAGCTGGGTTAATTATCGTGGTTAGCCTGATGCTAGCAGGCCTTTCTACCACTCTGGTCTTTAGTCAAGTAAAACAAGTGGCACGTTTAAGCCAAAAAGTCACCCAATTAGAAAACCTCCAGTCACAAACTGGAAAGCTAGACACCTTCATGCGTTATTTTCTTTCCTATTACTATTCAGAACAAGGAAATCTGAGTGACTTTGTCTCACCAAAACTTGACTTAGGGGATCAATCAGGCCAATTGCAATCAGTAATCTTAGAGACCACTTCCCAAACAGGTGATAAAACCTATCAACTAACGTATATTTTGGCAATCAAAGATGGCGATAACAGAAGTCAAAAACGGTTAACAGTAACCGTAAAAGAGCAGAAACAAGCTCCTTATGGTTATCAAATCATCAAGGAACCTAAACTAACAGATTATCCTAACTAGAAAGGGATGTTATGGATCAAGAAAAAGCAAGCCATTCTTTGGCATTAAAGGGAAAAATCACCTTAGAGATGACTATTCAAGCCCTCTATGCCTTAGCTAAGGCTTATCACGATAACAAGCAATATAAAATGGAACATCGAAGCTTTGAAGGAGAAGCACGGTTTAATGACTTTATGGCAACCAAATCTCAAAAGGATGTCGAACAACTTTTACGCAGTGAAGTGCATCTCGAAAAGCTAAAGCATTACTTGGAAAAACTCAAAATTGGTTTTACTTACCACCAAGAAGGTGAAACAACCTATCTCTTTTTTGAAAGCAAGAATCGTCTGTTAGCAGAAAAAGCGATTAAGCAGATGATTTCAGATGTCACAAAGAACCCTGAAAATTTGGGAAAATTTTCTAAAAAGGTACAAAAAAAGCCACATGAAATGACCCCTGAAGAAAAAATTGCTTATTACAGGACTCATACTGTTTATAAAGGAATGAGTCCTGTTGTTACGAAAGAACTGGGAAAGGAAAAAGAACGATGACTAAAAAGCCAATCTGGCCCTATCTACTGGCGGGGCTATTTTCATTTATTCTGTGCCAATCCTTGTATCATTATTACCAATTAGCAACTGAAGCGGTTCCTTTCATGGGAATGATACGCCTGAATTGGCTACTGGAGAATTTAGCTACTTTTCGCCTTTGGATCTTTTTTGATTCAGGTGCTCTCTATGCGGGACTTATCGGCGGTTCTCTCCCGCTATTAGTTTATGTTTCTGGAGATAAAAGTGCTTACCGTAATGGTGAAGAGCAAGGAAGTGCTCGTTTTGCGATGTTACAGGAGATGAAACGCTTTGAAGATAACGAGGTCGATAAGAATATGATCTTTACTAAGAAGGTCAAAATGGGGCTCTTTAACTTCCGCCTAGCTTACAATGTCCAACTCAATAAAAATGTTATTGTGATTGGTCTTCCAGGTGACGGGAAAACATTTACGTTTGTCTTACCTAACCTCATGCAGTTGAATTCGAATTTTGTGGTCACAGATCCTAAAGGTAACCTTGTCCATGAAACAGGGAAGATGCTTGAAAAGCATGGGTATGCCGTTAAAGTTTTTGACCTGATCCGCTTAACCAATTCTGACCGTTTCAATCCTTTTCATTACATGAGCTCTGAGTTAGACATTGACCGTATCTCTGAAGCTATCACAGAAGGGACTAAGAAAAGTGAGCATATGGGCGAAGACTTTTGGGTACAAGCTGAACTGATGCTACAACGAGCGCTCATTGGTTACCTTTATTTTGACTCTAAGGACCCCGAAACAGGCACACAACTTTATATGCCTAATCTAGGTCATGTGGCAGATCTCTTACGAAGTATTTATCGTGAGGACCCCGACGTTCCTAGTCCTGTGGAGCAGATGTTTGAAGAATTAGACGAACGTCAACCTGGTAATTATGCTTGTAAACAGTGGAGACTATTTCAAAACTTTAAAGGTGAAACGCGAAATAGTGTGGTAGCCATTCTCTCGTCACGCTATTCCATTTTTGATCACAATGATGTTAGAAAACTCATTAGTGAGGATACCATGGAGATTGATACTTGGAATACCAAGAAAACGGCTGTCTTTATTGCGATTCCTGAAACAAACAACGCCTTTAACTTCCTATCCTCTATTTTATTTGCGATTAGCTTTGAAGTGCTCACACACCAGGCAGATGATATTCTTCAGGGAAAGGTAGCTGGCTACAGTCGGCAAAATCTCAGGCATATCCAATTTATTTTGGATGAATTTGCACAAATCGGCCGTATTCCAAACTTTGCGCAAGTCTTATCCTCTATTCGTAGCCGTGAGATGTCCATTAAAATTATTATCCAAGCTGTTAATCAGCTAGAATCACTTTATAAGAGTGATTGGAAGACAATCTTTAATAACTGTGCCACCCATCTTTTCTTAGGAACGAATGATAAGGATACCATGGAGTATTATTCAACCCGTTCAGGGAAACAAACCATAAGAACAAGGTCAACCTCACGCTCACATAGTTACCGCAACGGTTCATCAAGTGAAAACAAACAAATTCAAGGACGCCCATTGTTAACTCCTGATGAGGTTGCCCGCATTGGTGTTGATGAAGGTCTTGTATTTATCTCTAAACAAAATGTTTTTAAGGATAAAAAAGCTAGTGTTTACGATCATCCAAGACAACATGAAATAGCCCATTCTCCTGAAGATAAGGAGACGTGGTACAACTACACCCGAAAAGGAACAGATATTGATGGTCTGTTGCTCCATGCGACAGATTTAACCCCAGAATTTGAAGAACTCTTTACAGCTTAAGCGAGTAGAAAGGACGATATAATGACTGATACAAAAAGACGACTCGGCTATTTAGAAACGATTAGCCAACCACTTGCCTTGAAAGTAGAAAACTTAATGTTAGAACAGCAGGTTATTTGGCAGGTTTTGGAACAAGCAGATGAAGCAACGTTTTATCAACTGGTCCCTCATCTCTTTGTGACAATAGGACAAAAAGAGCCATTGCTTGCAGAAAGACTTGAAAGTTCTCCTGAAGGTTATGAGCTCTTTAAAATATTACTAAAGGAGGGAAAATAGATGGTATTAACGAAAGCACAAGCCAAATCGCTTTCCATTCTTGATGTCGCAAGAAGCCTTGGAATGGAGATGAGACGTAGCTCTCATAAGGAATATTATTGGAAAGAACATGACTCTTTTAAAATTGATACGACTAAGAATACTTGGAATTGGTATTCGAGAGGAATTTATGGTGATACGATAGATTTGGTACAAGAAATGCGTCAGGTGACGTATGCCCAAGCTATAGCTTTTTTGGAACACGGGGGTTACCCTGAAGCAAAACCGTTAGAGGAGGTGAGACAGCCTTTTAAATACACACTTAGCCCCTATGAAGAACCATTTAACGAAGCAAGATATTATCTTAAAACGGTTAGAGGGTTATCTGATGAGACTATTGATTTCTTTTTAAATCGAGGAATGCTGGCACAAGCACGACGTCGAGCTAAAGATGGCTATGCAGAGAGTGTTCTTGTCTTTAAAAGTTATAGCCGTGATGGGGAGATGGTTGGGGCTAGTCTTCAAGGGTTGACACCAAATAAAGATCGCTATGAGGGGAAAGGCTATTTAAAACAAATCATGTACCAATCTGAAGGGATTAGTGGATTAAATGTGACGATTGGTTCTCCCAAACGGTTAGTGGTGGCAGAAGCCCCAATTGACCTGATGTCTTATTATGAACTGCACAAGGAGACGTTAGAGGATGTGAGATTAGTAGCGATGGGTGGTTTAAAAGAAGGTGTTATTTCACATTACGCTATGGAATTATTACAAGACTTAGGTGAGATTAAGGATGAGACGTTTGATTATACGAAAAGTAAGGACTTACAAACTGCTTCAAACTTTTTGAAGAATGCTGCCCAACAAACAACCCTTTTTCATAACGGCGCTTATCAAGACCTTATTACTCTTGCTGTTGATAATGACAAAGCAGGAACAGATTTCCTAGAGAGTTTGCGAGACAAGGACATTCCAGTTATTGATGCACGCCCCCCTAAAAAAGCAAATCAAGAGAAAATGGATTGGAATGAGTATTTACAAATGAAGAAGGAGAGTATACAAATGGCAGAAACACCCGAAGTAGAAAAACAATCACTTTCTGAAGCCTTGCCAGTTGAAAAAGAAGCGGTTGGTGAATTGAAGTCTTATGGTGCTTTCATCATCGATGATGACTTTCTCGAACGTCATTATGGTTCCGTGGAACACGATAAAGAAAATGCCAAGCGAGAAGTTACCCCTATTTCCTATGAAGATTATAAACAAGAAACGAAAAATTTTGAAGAGAGTGTGAAGCAAAAGATTGCTTCTGGAGACTTATCCGTTAACGTGGATGATGATGTTTATGCTTATCTGGTTTTTAATGGTTTAGGACATTCCCATCCACTCAAAACACTAACAGCTGAGCGCTTAGTAGCCCTGAATTCAAGTGATATTCCTGAACAGTTAAGAGCTATAACAGAAGAAAATGTGGATGCCTACAAGACAAAAGGGACAGTAGAACAAGATAGACTCTATCAGTCTCTTAAAACGAACCAAAAAGACTTGGGATTAGCAGAAGTCTCTACTCGACTTGTGGGAGAGATGGCGATTAGTGCTTGTAACGCTAACCTACGATTAGCAGGATTATCTCAAAAAGGGTATCAAGCAAGTTATTTATCGCTATTTTCAAATGCAATCAGAACTGTGATTGAGTATCCTTATATGGAAAATGTTGGTACAGGCGATTATATTGTTAATCATGTTGATTATGCTCTTTATCACCATTTAGATAACCTATCAGGTAATGTGACGTTGACACAAAAAGATTTGAAAGACATCATTGAAACTGCTAGTTATCACACACCAAAAATTATCGATGTAGACAACAAAAAATCCCTTGAGGAGGCTCAAGAGATAACGGATTCTATTTCAGAGCAAATAAAAAAAGAGGGGACCAATGTTAGTTGGGGGTCTTTACAGCCCAAAGCTGAAGGCAGTCCCGCACCCGTAGCTGAAAATTCAGCTACCTTTGAGCAAACTGTTACCAGTCACCCGACAATATCCCCTCGTTTCTTACATTTTACCACAGATAATGCTCATGTGTCAATTATTCGTGATGGCTATCATATTGCGACGGAAGAGGATTTGAGAAATCTAAATGCTTATGCTCCCATTCTCCAACAAACAGCCCAGTGGTACTTAACTACTCTGGCAGGCTCTTCGGTGACCTATGTTTATCAGGAAGACGGGAAAGTTGATGCCATAAAAATCAATTATGACAAAGATAAGTTTATGCACTTAACAGGTATCCGTCCCATTGGAAAAAATTTAACAGCGGAACGGTTGGTTGAACGATTGGCTACAGGAGATGGACATTTTGCGAATATTCTCGTGAATCGAGGATTTATTAGTAAAGCTCAAGTTCTCCCTTTGTTCGAGGAGATTATCCAAGCTAAATCTTTTATGTTTACAAATATTGCGGATATTAAAAAGATGAAAGCAATTCATGCTAGCTCTGCTATACGAACAGAGAACGAACAATTATTGTTAGCTTTCAAAACACTTGGAGATGTCTCATTTCCAGTATCAACATTAAATCTGACTGAACCAATCAATTTACAGCTCGTTACGAAGGGAACAAAGAATACGATTCTAGGAGTTTATCGTGAACGTAATGGTGTGATTGAGCAATTGTCAATCAATGATTACTACATTCAGGATGGAGGAAAAGAATTGCTTGCAATTCTAAAAGACGGCAATCTAGAAGCTATGAAAACAGAAATTTTAAAAGATGAAACAGCTTCAATTCATCCTAAAATTGACTCAGACGGTGATGGTATTTCAGATGAAGAGGAACTAAAACAAGGAACCAATCCTTATGATTTTAGATCGACGCCAAGTTCTAAAGGAGTAGATGAAAATACTCTTGAATCAGAAGAAACGTTCCTTGTTACAGGTAGTGTTGCTGAACTCATCAAAAATAAGGATATTACAGGGCTTAATCAACATCTTAAAGAAGGCATTAAAGCTTACCTGAACTCAGAAAACTATAAAAATTTCCTGACTAAAATGAGTCAGTTTAATCAATACTCTAGTCGAAACTTACGCTTGATTTTAGCTCAGAAACCAGATGCTTCTTACCTCGCTCCTTATAATACTTGGAAAAAATTTGATCGTCATATCAAACGAGGAGAGAAAGCGTTGAGTGTTATTATTCCAGTAACCTATGTGAAAAAAGATCAACAGGGTCAACCCATCTTAGATAAAGATGGTAAGCCAGAAACAGGACTAACGTTTCGTCTAAAGCCAACCACTTTTGATGTCTCTCAGACAGAAGGAAAAGCAATGCCAAAGCCTGCCGAGGTGAAAGAACAATTGACGGATTTGGATTATGCCAACCTCTATCGTGCTCTTATGAGTATTGCTAAAACCAATAACGTATCTGTTCGGTTTGAGGAGATGGAACGGTCAACATTTGGCTACTATAACCCAACGGAAAACCAAATTGTTTTACGTAGCAATGAGATGAACAAGTCACAAATTATTAAGACCTTCTTACACGAAACAGCACACTCAGAATTACACCATAATAATAATCCTCAACAAGAACAACTCACTAAAAGCACCGCTGAACTCCAAGCAGAAAGTGTAGCTTATGTGGTCGCTTCTTACTATGGCATTGACACCGCTGATTATTCTTTTGATTATTTGGCAGGCTGGTCAAATGATAAAGAAACCCTTGCGGATTTGGAAGCTCAGCTTGATATTGTTCAACAAGAAGCCAAAAGTTTAATGGTTCGAATGGATCAAGAATTGGAACAGTTGCGCTTAGTCCAACAAAGACAAAGCCAGCAACAATTTGAACAAAAACTTCAAAAATATAAAGACCAAACCAAGCAAGCAGTTGAGGATCATAAAAAAGAAATGAAAGAGGAAGCACAGTCAAAAAAAGAAAAGGGGCTCTCGAAATGACCGAACGAGACAGCTCAAAAACCCCTAAGGTCAAGTTAAAAACAACTCATTCTCAAGGAGGACAACACTCATGACGATTACCCAAGAAATGGAACTTATTACTTTATTATCGGATATCCTTCTAGTTTTAGATGGCGACATCATCCAAGGACTTTCCCCAGAAGCTAACGGCCTCACTCGCCAAAAACTCATTGACCAATTACAGGAAGATAGTGCCTATTTTTCTGAATGGGACACGATTCTGATGACTTATTTTAACGACAGTATCCAGCTCTTGCAGACTATTTCTGACGAGGACTTTCAAACAGTTCTTGAGGAACAAATTGCCTTAATAGACCTTAAGCAAGGTCAGTCTATTTTTCAAGAGTTAGATGATCAACAGCTCATTCGTCTAGGTGAACAGTTGAAAGCAAAATCACTAAAGACAACAGAAGAAGAGGAAAAAACGGTATCGTTCCTCAATCGTTTTTTTAAACCATTTCACTAAAGGTCTCTTAAAAAATAAGTCTGGACTCCTTACAAGAAGACAGGCTTTAGGGGCTTGGGGTCTTCCCCAAAACTGAAAAAGGAGAGAAGGAAAATCTTAAGATTGACCTTCTCTAACCTTTTTTAAATTCGCATTTGCCCGGGCAAATGCTAAGCTTGCCACAAGAAGGGAGGTAGAGGCTATGCCTCAAAATATGGATAGGCGGAAACGAAATATCCGTAAGGAAATTTATTTTACACAGAAAGAATATAATCAAGTAAGACATACCATGGCTCAAATGAAGGTACCGACTTTTCAATACTATGCAAAGAACCAATTAATACAAGGAAAGCTGGTGCAGATTGATTTTTCAGAGCTAAAAAACTTGCGAGTCGCTATCAATCGCATTGGTGGAAACATTAACCAGATTGCTAAACATGCGAATGAAAATCAAACCATCTCGTCAGAAGAGTTGGAGCAAGTTTTAGCTTATTTATCAGAGATTAAAGAGATGGTTGCAACTAAAATCTCTAGTGCTGAGAAGAAAAGTTTGCAGGAAAGAAAAACGAAAGAGATAAGGACATATGATGAATGGTAGCTATAAAACCCCCAAAACAAATTAAAACACCCGCCAATTTAAAAATTGCGGTGCGCTATATTTTGAACAAAGCAAAATCAGTTATCCCACAAGAAGGGTTTGAAACAGACATTGACTTTCCTGTGATTTGGAAAGATCATCAGCAGCAAATTCATCTGGTCTCTTCAAATGGTATCGAAGATTATTCAATAGCTGATGAAGAAATGGTGATGACAAAACTAGCAGCTGCCTTTAAAAAAGGTGATGATGATCTCAAGGAATTATCCTCAGGAAAACAGGTCTTAGCTCATCATATTATCCAATCATTTTCCCCAAACGATAACCTAACACCCGAGCAAGTCCATGAGATTGGCAGACAAACCATGATGGAATTTACAGGGGGAGACTATGAGTTTGTGATGGCAACACATATTGATAAAAATCACCTACACAATCATATCATTTTATCGACGACAAATACTTCAACGCTAAAGAAAATGCGTTGGCAAAAGAGTACACTTAAAAATTTGAGAGCTATTTCAGATAAGCATGCCGCCAAATATGGTGCTAAAATTATTGAACCAACCATGAAAAATTCTTATACGAAATATTCAGCTTGGCGACGTCAAAATAATTTTAGTTATGACATTAAACAGCGGTTAAATTTTCTTTTGAAACAATCAACTTCAGTGGAAGATTTTAAGCAGAAAGCTAAAGCACTTGATCTTCACGTTGATTTTTCTGGAAAGTTTGCTAAGTATCGCTTACTGGTTCCTTTAGATGGTAAGTACCAAGAAAAAAACACGAGAGAGCGCACATTATCCAAAAAAGGAATTTACTCCCTTGGCCATATTAAAGAACGAGTAGCGAAAAATCAATTGGTTTATGATGTCTCCGAAATCAAGGAACGTTATCAAGAAGAAAGAACTCAAGCAGGTAATGATTTTGAATTGAAATTAGAGGTTGCTCGGTGGCAAGTGGAGCAGGAAAGTAGCCAAGGCATCTATCTTCAAATGGACTATGGCGCTTTAAATAGTGGCACCATTTTAGTACCAGCTCACAAGGTGGATAAAACAGAAGATGGCAATTATACCATCTACATCAAAGAAAAAGATTACTTTTATTTTCTGAATCCTGACCAATCACAAAAGAATCGTTACATGATGGGGAAGACTGTTGCCCGACAATTAGCGAAACAAAATGGAGAAGTGCTGATCACCAAAAATCCTCAGATTTCATCGATGCGAGAGCTCATTAAAGAATATAATTTTTTGGTAGAACATGGTGTAACAGATGGCACACAGTTCCAAAATTTAGAAGAACGCTTCAACACCAAAATTGAAGAGACCAACCAAGAACTCAAACAATTGGATGAGCGTTTGGCTCACTATCATAAAATTGAAGGGGCCTTACTGGCACTTGATCAAACGCCCGAAAATCGTTTACCTGCGGCTCAGTTATTAGATGACTTAGAACTTCCAAGAGATTTGACACTAGCTGATATCATGCAATCTATTGAACAATTCGAGTTGGAACGAGAGGCGCTTCAAGAGTTCTTTGAGGATACTCTAAAGACTTATACGACTTATCAAGAGATCAAAGAGACGATTCGCTCTCGTGACATTAAACGTCAAAATCAGGATACCGAGAAATCACTTTAATACAGCTTATAATCAAATTGTTTTATAAAGACAGATTAAAAACAGGTAGTATCTATTCTAGTTAGGGTAGCTACTACCTGTTTTTGTGCTTTTCAATTGTTAAAGGTACGATCGTGTTAATTTTAACGGATTGAAAAGTATTTTAGATATTATGTCACCAATTTTTCAAAAATTCGTTAAAATAGAACTATGGTAGTAATGAGATTTGATGAAAAAGGATTTGTTGTCGAACGTGATGAACAATGTAAGCAACTGTTTCTAAAGAAAATTACTGATTATGATAAACAGATAGCTCCCACCATGCGAGCAAATGGTTATAAAAGAGTAGATAGCAGTGAAAGAACCGTATTATTTACGTTTGGTGAGATCACTTTTTCAAGAAATCGATGGCGACGAGGAGATGAGACACGTTATCCTGTTGATGACTGGCTGGGCTTAAAGAAACATCAGCGTTACTCTTTAGAATTAATGTATCACCTTGCTAGATATGCCTCAGAAATGTCTTATCGTCAAGTTTGTCGGATGATAAAGTTATCTTACCGCCTAGACATTACGAAAGATACTGTTCTAAAAGCTGTTAAACTAACAGGACAGCTATTTTCTGAAAAAACGCATTATCGTTATTTTGTGGAAGAACATGTTCCAGAAAAAATCAAAACACCGATTATTTACGTTGAGGGTGATGGTGTTCTGGTAAAAACAACTTCTAAAAATAACGAGAAACATAACACAGATTTAGCACACTTCCTGATTCATACAGGAACTAAAAAAGTTCATGGACGAACAGTCTTGCTTAATAAGCATGAAATTATTCATACAGACTATGAAGTTGCCAGAGATGAATTATTAGATTATCTCTATAATCATTTTGAAATCACCGATCAAACCATTTTAGTCACTAACTCAGATAATGGCAAAGGGTATACCAGACGTGTCTTTCAAAATATTCAAAAGGCGCTCAAGATTAAACGTCACGAACATTTTTGGGATGCCTACCATGTAAAAGAAAAGCTCAAACAATTTTTCAAACCTTATCCAAAAGTCCTTCAAGATTTAGCTTTTAAGGCAGTTCAAACGTATGATCGAAAATTATTAAAAACTGCCTTAGATACTACTGAGGCTTTAATTTTTGATGAAGAAGACTATTATGATTTTCAACAGTTTCGTCAGAAGTTGCTTGATAATTTTAAAGATACAAAACCTGCTAAACTAAGAGGTCTCTCCCATAAAGGAATTGGAGTCATGGAAAGTCAGCATCGTCAAGTGACTTATCGAATGAAACATCGTGGCATGTACTGGTCAATTAAAGGTGCCTGTGCAATGGCTAGGCTTATTCTTTTAGAGAGAATTGATCAATTGGAGGAACTTTTCTTTGGAGATTGGCGTAAAGACTATCAGTATTATCATACTAAGCGTTTAGGTGTAGGATCTCTAGGAGATCATGCTAATAACGATCCCTTTCCATCACAGAAAATTTTGAAAAGGAATGGAAAATATATTGGTTACGATCGTCAACAATATAGATACTAATAGCCGAAAAAAATCAGATTTTTAAGGCTTTTTTGTGCTGTTTTCCTTTACATTTAAGCTACATTTATGATATAATGTATTTAATAGAAAACGAAAAAAGGAGCAGAAGTTACAGCTTCTACTCCACCGATTAAGGCAAAATCTAACTTTGCTTAATCAGTCACGAGTTATTGTAACACACAAAAGATAATATCGTCAAGACTGAAGCAAAGGAAAAATTTGTTTCAGTCTTTTTTGGTAATAAGAATTCTCTGTTTTCAACATTTTTTCTAGCTTATTTGAAAATTCCCAGAAAACAAGACACATACAAATGCAATAAATTCCTTGCTTTTTCCTAGAATTAATGTATAATGGTAAGGTATGCTATTGTGCATATCTGTGGGAGGTAAAAATCTTAATTACCGCCAAAACCACAACAGGAGGATTTTATAAATGGCTAAAAAAGTCGAAAAAGTTGTTAAACTTCAAATTCCTGCTGGTAAAGCTACACCAGCTCCACCAGTTGGTCCAGCTCTTGGTCAAGCAGGTATTAACATCATGGGATTCACTAAAGAATTTAATGCTCGTACAGCTGATCAAGCTGGCATGATTATCCCAGTTGTTATCTCAGTATATGAAGATAACTCATTTGATTTCGTAACTAAAACTCCACCAGCCGCTGTTCTTTTGAAAAAAGCTGCAGGTGTTGAAAAAGGTTCAGGAACACCTAACACAACTAAAGTTGCAACAGTTACTCGTGCACAAGTACAAGAAATTGCTGAAACTAAAATGCCAGACTTAAACGCTGCAAATATTGAATCTGCAATGCGTATGATTGAAGGTACTGCTCGTTCTATGGGATTCACTGTTGTTGACTAGTCAATAGCAACCCAATCTGTGATTAATCGAGGTAACCACACTGTACCGTTGAGATTAATTCGCGTTAGACCCGCAAGACTTCATCGTAATTTGATGAGTGACGTGGGAGATTTTAAATCAAATCGATATGACCACATTACAAGGAGAATTTTAAATGGCTAAAAAAAGCAAACAAATGCGTGCTGCACTTGAAAAAATCGACAGCACAAAAGCTTACAGCGTAGAAGAAGCTGTAGCTCTTGCAAAAGAAACTAATTTCGCAAAATTTGATGCATCTGTAGAAGTTGCATACAAACTAAACATTGACGTTCGTAAAGCAGACCAACAAATCCGTGGTGCAATGGTATTGCCAAACGGTACTGGTAAAACACAACGTGTTCTTGTATTTGCACGTGGTGCTAAAGCTGAAGAAGCTAAAGCTGCTGGTGCAGACTTCGTTGGTGAAGATGACCTTGTTGCTAAAATCAACGACGGTTGGCTTGACTTTGACGTAGTTATCGCTACACCAGACATGATGGCTATCGTTGGACGTCTTGGACGTGTCCTTGGGCCTCGTAACCTTATGCCAAACCCTAAAACTGGTACAGTAACTATGGATGTTGCTAAAGCAATTGAAGAATCTAAAGGTGGTAAAATCACTTACCGTGCTGATAAAGCAGGTAACGTACAAGCTATCATCGGTAAAGTATCATTTGATGCAGATAAATTGGTTGAAAACTTCAAAGCTATCCACGAAGTTATCGTTAAAGCTAAACCAGCTACTGCTAAAGGTACATACATGACTAACTTGTCTATCACAACTACACAAGGTGTAGGTATCAAAGTAGATCCAAGTTCATTCTAATGTCATAATACAACAGAAAATCCGTTTCGCTGAAACGGATTTTTTTATGGACTGTGTGAATGACATAGAAAGCGAAAAAAGGGAGCATTTTGTCATTGTAACATCATGATTTTGAGACCTTGAATCTTTCAAAATTCAGAGAATTTTGCTAGGTAAAACAGGTAAATTATGATAAAATAGTAAAGATAAAAGAAGGAGTAACTTGTAGTGGAACTTAAGTATAAACGTATTTTAATTAAATTATCTGGTGAAGCGTTATCTGGTGAAAAAGGTGTGGGAATTGATCTTACAACCGTTCAAACTATTGCGAAAGAAATTGCTGAAGTACATAATTCAGGTGTTGAAATTGCTTTGGTTATTGGTGGGGGAAATCTTTGGCGTGGAGAACCAGCTGCCGCAGCTGGTATGGACCGCGTACAAGCCGATTACACTGGTATGTTAGGTACAGTGATGAATGCCCTTGTAATGGCTGATAGCTTGCAACAATATGGAGTTGATACTCGTGTTCAAACAGCTATTCCAATGCAAAATGTAGCGGAACCTTATATTCGTGGTCGTGCACTTCGTCATCTTGAAAAAGGTCGCATTGTTATTTTTGGTGCTGGTATTGGTTCACCATACTTTTCAACAGATACAACAGCTGCCCTTCGTGCTGCTGAAATTGAAGCAGAAGCTATTTTAATGGCGAAAAATGGTGTTGATGGTGTCTATAATGCCGATCCTAAGAAAGATGCTAATGCCGTGAAATTCGATGAATTGACACATGGCGAAGTCATTCAACGTGGACTTAAAATTATGGATGCAACAGCTTCTACCCTTTCAATGGACAATGATATTGACCTTGTTGTCTTTAACATGAATGAAGCTGGTAATATTAAACGTGTTGTCTTTGGTGAAGCCATTGGTACAACTGTTTCAAATAAAGCTGAACACCACAAAAAATAATTTATCAGCTCTGCTATTTTCCAAAAAATAAGAAATGAGGATTAATAAAATCTATGGCTAATGCTATTATCGAAAAAGCTAAAGAACGCTTTGAACAATCACACAGTTCATTGGCACGCGAATTTGCAGCTATCCGTGCTGGTCGTGCTAACGCATCTCTTTTGGACCGTATCCAAGTAGAATACTACGGTGCCATGACACCACTTAATCAATTGGCTTCTATCACAGTTCCAGAGGCACGTGTTCTTTTGATTTCACCATTTGATAAATCATCTTTGAAGGATATTGAACATGCTATCAATGCTTCAGACCTTGGTATTAACCCTGCTAACGATGGTTCAGTGATTCGTTTGGTTATTCCTGCGCTTACTGAAGAAACTCGTAAAGAACTTGCTAAAGAAGTTAAAAAAGTTGGTGAAAATGCTAAAGTTGCTATCCGTAATATCCGTCGTGATGCTATGGATGAAGCTAAAAAACAAGAAAAAGCTAAAGAAATCACTGAAGACGAATTGAAAGTTCTTGAAAAAGACATTCAAAAAGCAACTGACGAAGCTGTTAAACGCATCGATGCTATGACAGCTAACAAAGAAAAAGAATTGCTTGAAGTCTAATCAAAAGAAGGTATGGGGAATGGGGTTATAAAAGCTGATTTATCAGCGTATTAGAACCCACTCAATAGTGATTGATTGCTCAAACAATTGAGAATTGTTTGAGGTTGGAAATCTAGCTTGCAAAGCAAGCGTCAAAAAGTGCCGAATCAATTGTGTATGGGAAACTCTAAGTTGACTAAAGTTGGTAATCGCTGTTTTAATATTTTTTGACAGCGACCTTCAACAATCTATCCCCAGATTGTTGAAGTCCAAACTATTGCGTCTTGCTTATTACAACTACATAATTAATGAGGCTGAGCACTTTTGTCTCAGCCCTTTTATAAAGGAAAGAATACATGAATAATTTACTTGCCACTATTATCACAGGTCTTGTGATTGATGAGAATGCGAAAGCGTATTTTGTGCAAAAAGATGGCGTGACTTTTATGCTAGATAAGGCAGAAGGTGAGCATAAGATTGGCGATATGATTAAAGGGTTTGCTTATACTGATGTGCACCAAAAAGCTCGTTTGACAACAGCTGACGTTGCCACAACACGTACGACTTATGGTTGGGGTGTCGTGACAGAAGTACGTCGTGATTTGGGTGTCTTTTTGGACACTGGACTTGCGGATAAGCAGTTTGTTGTTTCACTTGATGTGTTGCCAGATATGAAGGAATTGTGGCCTAAAAAAGGTGATAAACTCTATGTTCATCTGGACGTGGATAAAAAAGACCGTATCTGGGCAATTCCAGCGCAGCCAGAAGTTTTCCAAAAAATGGCTGGACCTGCTTACAATAATATGCAAAATGAAAAATTGCGCGCTATTGTCTATCGTTTGAAACTATCTGGAACATTTGTTTATCTCCCAGATAATAACATGCTTGGCTTTATTCATCCAAGTGAACGTTATGCTGAGCCACGTCTTGGTGAAGAAGTAACGGCACGTGTCATTGGTTTTCGCGAAGTTGACCGTACGCTTAATTTGTCATTGAAACCACGTTCGTTTGAAATGTTGGAAAATGATTCCCAAATGATTTTGACGTATTTACAATCAAATGGTGGTTTTATGACCTTGAATGACAAATCATCGCCAGCTGATATTAAAGCAACGTTTGGCATCTCAAAAGGTCAGTTTAAAAAAGTGCTTGGCGGCTTGATGAAAGCACGAAAAGTCAAACAAGACCAATTCGGAACAGAATTAATTGACGAAGAAAAATAGCTTTGAAAAAGAACGCTGATGTTTTAGAAAGTGATGAATAGTGTTTTTTGAGCAATAAAAACCTTGTCCAAAAAAGCTTAAGGTTGGGAATTAAATAAACTTGCTATTTAGTTTTCGGACTCGAGAAAAAAGTATCCACTGGATAACTCGCTTTTCGGTTTTTAGGCTCGAGAAAAAATGTCCACTGGACATTTTTTTGCTATAATATATTCACCATATTTTGGAGGTCACAGGATGGAACGTGCGATTTTTGCGGGTGGTTGTTTTTGGTGCATGGTACAACCTTTTGAAGAGCAAGAGGGGATTCTATCTGTTCGTTCGGGTTATACTGGGGGATATGTTACAAATCCCACTTATGAGCAGGTTAAGGCGCATGAGACTGGTCATACAGAAGCGGTAGAAATCATTTTTGATGAGGAAAAGATTTCTTATGCGGATTTAGTTGAGATTTATTGGGCACAGACGGACCCAACGGATGCTTTCGGTCAGTTTGAAGACCGTGGTGATAATTACCGCCCTGTTATTTTTTATAGTGATGAGCGTCAGCGTCAAATAGCAGAGCAGTCAAAGGTAGTTTTGCAAGTTTTAGGTCGTTTTAAAGAGCCAATCGTAACAGCAATTGAGCCAGTTCAACCATTTTATTGGGCAGAAGATTACCATCAAGGTTTTTACAAGAAAAATCCTGAGCACTATGCCGAAAGTAGTGCTATTAGACATCAATTTTTAAAGGAGAATTGGCAATGAGAAAATCATTTTATACTTGGTTAATGACGCAACGTAATCCTAAAAGTCATGAGCCAGTAGCCATTTTAGCGGATTTAGTTTTTGATGATACAACTTTTCCGAAACATACTGACAATTTTGAAACTATTAGTCGTTATTTGGAAGATGAAGCAGATTTTGCCTTTAATCTTAGCGAATTCGACAAAATTTGGGAAGAATACTTAGCGCATTAAGAGGTGAATCATTTCTTTTTTGTTTAACAAACCTGATACAATATCATAAGAAATTTATTCTCTGTGAATTTGCGTGAATCGGCTAAAGAAGCAGGGGTAGAGAATAAATTTCTCAAATTTCGAGTTTTGTGTTTGCTGTTGCTGAAGCAACAAGAACGTTAGGTGCTGTTGTTGTAGGTTTCTTTGTTCATGGTTTGTTGGATATGACGTATGTTATCCAAATTTTCTTCTCTTTGATAGTTATTATTTTGATTGACTGGTTGGTTTTTTCGCTAACATTTCTACTTTTAGGTATTGTATTAATGCTTTTAGCTCCGCTTTTAATTTTGAAGCGCAATGATTTGACATAAAGATAGTTAAGAAATCACGCAAGTCGTGATTTTTTACGTTAAATAAGCTATAATAGGCTTATCAAACACAAAAGAAAGAGGGACTCTATTTGCAAGAGTATTCTGTTGAGATAACATTAAATCATCCTGATGACGTATTGGCGTTGTTTGGGTCAAATGAACGTCATTTGAAGCTGATTGAAGATAATCTTGGCGTTATTATCCATGCACGAACTGAGCGTGTGCAAATTTTGGGAGACGATGAGGAAAGTGTCGAGCTTGCGCGTGTGACTATCCAAGCGCTTTTAGTTTTGGTTTCGCGTGGTATGCTGGTTAATACATCAGACGTTGTGACAGCTCTTTCCATGGCACAAAATGGTTCAATTGATAAATTTGTTGCACTTTACGAAGAAGAGATTATTAAAGATAATTCTGGAAAGCCTATCCGTGTTAAAACTTTGGGACAAAAAGTTTACGTGGATAGTGTCAAATCACATGATGTGGTTTTTGGGATTGGACCAGCAGGAACTGGGAAAACTTTCTTGGCAGTAACTTTAGCGGTGACAGCTCTCAAACGTGGACAGGTCAAACGTATTATTTTAACGCGTCCAGCTGTTGAAGCTGGTGAAAGTCTTGGCTTTTTACCAGGGGATTTGAAAGAAAAAGTTGACCCTTATCTTCGTCCAGTTTATGATGCCCTTTATCAAATTTTAGGAAAAGAGCAAACAACACGTTTAATGGAACGTGATATTATTGAAATTGCTCCGCTGGCTTATATGCGTGGACGAACACTTGATGATGCTTTTGTGATTCTTGATGAAGCACAAAATACGACAATTATGCAAATGAAGATGTTCTTGACACGCCTTGGTTTCAATTCGAAAATGATTGTTAACGGTGACACTAGCCAGATTGACTTGCCTAAAAAAGTTAAATCTGGTCTGATTGATGCGACTGAAAAATTACAACACATTAAACAGATTGATTTTGTTCATTTTTCAGCTAATGACGTTGTTCGTCATCCAGTTGTTGCTGAAATCATCAATGCTTATGAAAAAGCTGCACCAAAACAGCGCAGCCATTCTCCAAAAGCGTCAGAAGAAGCTGTGGCTGAATCGGTTTTTACAAGCTATGAAACCATTGGTCAACCAGCTAGTGATAAAGAAGCAAATAATGATTAGAAAAGGGCTCTTTGTCAACTGTAGTGGGTGGCAAAGTTAAGCTCTAGAGGCTGGGCAAAAACTAGCTTCAGAATACAAAAAAACGAGTATTTCCGTAGTTGGAGCTACTCGTTTTCCTATGTCATGGTTTATATCATAAAAAAACAACTAGAAAGCCATGACGATGCTCTCTTTATCGACCACATATAAAAAGGCTGTTGTTTATGACAAAAAAACAGTTATTTATGATAAAAAGGTTGATATACTTGACTTTTCGGGGGGGGGGTATAATATAATTATAATGCATTTTATGATGTATTATAATGTATATATTAATATGAAGGGAAAAAATTAGATGTCTTCAAAATTTTCATCTGCATTTGTGGTGACACTGTTACTGTCGCATACGGTATTAGCTCCATTGACAGCCGTTGCACAAGAACAAGACGCATCACCGCAACAAGTACAAAAAACAACCGATTCAAATTCAAATGAGTCAGTAGAAGCTGCGCAAAAAGAGGGGGCAGAGTCCATTGATGATGGGAAGCCTGATAAAACACCTCAAGACGCATCACCGCAACAAGTACAAGGAACAACCGATTCAACTTTAAATGAGTCAGCAGAAGCTGCGCAAAGAGCGGTGGCAGACCCTATTGATAATTGGATGCCTGATAAAGCACTTCAAGCTGCAGTAGCTAAGGTCTTAAAATTGGACGTGTCACAAATAACTAAAGCTGATATGTCACGATTAATAAGCATGAATGGTAAT
>CAKPVT010000026.1 GCA_934196125.1 uncultured Streptococcus sp.
CTCCTTTTGAATTCAGGAATCAGGTTGCTTATTCATTTTATTATTTCACTGTTTACTTGACAGGGAGCTGTTCAAAATGAGGTTTGTCTTTTTTACTAACTATAGTAACTGGCAAAAAGACCAATTTTTTATTTACATTAATCTCCTAAACCGATACGGTTAAAGATTTCATCAACACGTTTAGTGTAGTATGATGGATTGAACAATTCATCAATTTCATCTTGAGTCAAACGTGAAGTGACTTCTTCATCAGCTTCAAGAAGTGGTTTGAAGTCAACTTGGTTATCCCAAGAATAAGCTGTTTTAGGTTGAACAAGGTCATAAGCTTGTTCACGTGTCATTCCTTTTTCAATCAATTTAAGCATTACGCGTTGGCTGAAAATAAGACCAAAAGTAGACCCCATGTTGCGAATCATGTTTTCTGGGAAAACAGTCAAATTTTTCACGATATTTCCAAAACGGTTAAGCATGTAATCAATAAGGATTGTAGTATCTGGTAAGATAATACGTTCAGCAGATGAGTGAGAGATATCACGCTCATGCCAAAGTGACACGTTTTCGTAAGCTGTTACCATGTGACCACGAATAACACGTGCAAGACCTGTCATATTTTCTGAACCGATTGGGTTGCGTTTGTGAGGCATAGCTGAGCTACCTTTTTGCCCCTTAGCGAAGAATTCTTCAACTTCACGTTGTTCAGATTTTTGCAGACCACGGATTTCAGTTGCCATACGTTCAATTGATGTTGCAATGCTAGCAAGAACTGCAAAGTATTCTGCATGAAGGTCACGTGGAAGAACTTGTGTTGAAATTTCTTGTGCACGAATACCAAGTTTTTCACACACATAAGCTTCAACAAATGGTGGAATGTTAGCGAAGTTACCAACAGCACCTGAAATTTTACCAGCTTCAACACCAGCAGCTGCATGTTCGAAACGTTCGATGTTACGTTTCATTTCGCTGTACCATGTTGCCAATTTCAAACCAAATGTTGTTGGTTCAGCGTGGACACCGTGAGTACGGCCCATCATGATAGTGAATTTATGTTCTTTAGCTTTGTTAGCAATGATTTCAAGGAAATTATGCAAATCTTTGCGGATGATTTCATTAGCTTGTTTGTAAAGGTAACCATAAGCTGTATCGACAACGTCAGTTGATGTCAAGCCATAGTGCACCCATTTACGTTCTTGCCCAAGACTTTCAGAAACCGCACGTGTAAAAGCAACAACGTCATGACGTGTTTGTTGTTCAATTTCCAAAATACGGTCAACGTCAAAGCTTGCATTGGCACGGATTTTAGCGACATCCTCTTCAGGAATTTCTCCCAATTCAGCCCAGGCTTCGTCAGCCAAAATTTCAACTTCAAGCCAAGCTTTGTATTTGTTTTCTTCACTCCAAATTGCCGCCATCTCAGGGCGTGAATAACGATCGATCATGTTTAAGATATTAAGGGCGTTAAGCGAATACGGTTAACACCCTAGCTCCTTTCTTTTTTTAGTTATATCAATAAAATAACTAACACAATTAATTAAAATCTTCCTTACCAATTTCAACAGATGGATAGTGAGGTAAAGTTGTTAAATCTGTATCAAGTGGTAAATCATAAACAGCAAGGTAATCATTGGGGTACTTATTTATCAGCTCTGCCATTTTTTCAGAAATACGAGACTTATCAGAAGAAGCAAAAACGACTTCAACGATAGCTTTCTCAGCATTATCAATATAAGCATGAACAATGATTTTCAGCATATTTCCTCCGATTAACACTTTAAAAATCCATTCCTTCCCCCATTTCCGCAATGGTATCTGGTTCATCACTAAACAAAGTAATGTGTCCCATTTTGCGGTTATGTTTTGCCTCTAGTTTACCATAAAGATGGAGGTGAGCGCTAGGATTTTCTTGCACATAAGCTTGCGCTTTTTCCATATGTTGTCCAAGAACATTCAGCATAACAGCTGGTTGATGGAGATGAATTTTTGGAAGTGGCAAGCCGAGAACTCCCAAAATATGTGTGTCAAATTGTGAAAAATCACAGGCTTCAATTGAATAATGTCCTGAATTGTGAGGACGCGGTGCAATTTCATTGACGATAATATCATCAGGCGTCGCAAACATTTCGACACAAAGTGTACCAGACAATTCCAGTTTTTCAGCGATTTGAACAGCCATAGCTTGCGCTTTTTGAGCAAGCTCATCAGAAATGCGAGCTGGTACAATTGTTTTAGATAAGATATTATTGCGATGAATATTTTCTTGTACTGGGAAAACGGTCATATCCTTGCCATTTCCTGAAACAATCACTGAAATTTCAAGGTCAAAATTCACAAATTCTTCCAAAACACATTCGCAAGAATTGGCTAATTTGTTAACGTCAGCTAAGTTTTCAACTGATTTTATCACGATTTGACCATGACCATCATAACCGCCAGTTGCTGTTTTTAAAACGTATTTCTTAGATAAATCAATATCCTCAAAGTCAAGACTTGATGTGACGACCTTGTACGGTGCTACTTTCACACCTGCTGTTTTAGCTAGAAAGTCTTTTTCAAAGATACGGTTTTGCGAAATACGAAGCAAATCAGTTCCTTGTGGCAATTGCCCTTCCTTGACAACCGCATCCAAAGCATCCGCATCAACATTTTCAAACTCATAAGTGAGCACATCGCAGCGTTTCGCTAGTTCGCACATAGCTTCAACATCATCATAAGGTGCCACAATCATATCACTCACACGTGAAGCCGGACAGTCTGCTGCGGGGTCCAAAGTAACCACTTTATTCCCCATATAGATAGCTGAAATAGCCATCATTTGCCCAAGTTGTCCACCACCGATAATACCGATTGTTTTAGTCGAGTTCATCTGTTGAAGCCTCCGCAACTTTACCTTGTTCAAGTGCAAAGTTTTCTAGTTTTTCTGTCAATTCAGTATCTTCAATTGCCAAAATACGAAGAGCTGTGAGGGCAGCATTAGTTGCTCCTGACTCTCCGATAGCCATAGTTGCCACAGGTACTCCGCCAGGCATTTGAACGATTGAATAAAGCGAATCCAGTCCGCTAAGCGCGCGTGATTTCACAGGAACACCAATAACTGGAAGTGTTGTTTTAGCTGCGACCATACCAGGCAAATGCGCAGCACCACCAGCACCAGCAATAATCACCTTAATACCACGCCCTCGTGCTTCTTCGGCGTGTTTAAACATCAAATCTGGTGTACGATGTGCAGAAACAACTTTCTTTTCATACGCCACACCAAATTGATCAAGTACCTCTGCTGTTTTTTTCATGGTAGCCCAATCAGATTTACTACCCATGATAACTGAAATTAATGGTTTCATTGTTTTCCTTCCAATTGTTTTATATCTTCAACATCAACAACATGATAGCCAAGTTCTTTTAATTTTTGAGCAAAGAGCCCACTACTTGCCACTTTTTGTCCAGAAAAGTTTCCATCATAGACTTGATTAACACCATATGACGGACTGCGTGATTGTAAAATGGCTAAATCAATTGACTTTCCAGCTATTTCATCTAGACAACGCTTAATGCCCTTTTCAAACATCTCATCATAACAATTACTAGCAACATCAACAACACGACCGTCACGCAATTCAACTGGTTCTCGTGGTGTAGGCAAACCTGCTAACACTTCTGGACAAACAGCTATCACATCTTTGTCAGCAACATAATCTACAAGGGCTTGATTGTAATTATAACCTCCATTATAGTTACATCTTTCGCCCAAAAGATAAGCGCTGACTAAAATACATTTTGGCTTAACGTCCAATAGCTTTGCTTCCGATATCGTTTCGATAGAAAAGACCTGTTGTGTCTCGAGTTGCAAGTTCAGCATAGATAACATCTTGTGCTGATTTAACATCTTCCTTAGTTGTTACCAACATGTAAACCCGACCACCATTTGAAAAAAGTGCTTTATCATCAGCAAATTTAGCACCTGCATAATAAGTGATAATATCACCTGACGTTTTCTCTGGAAGGCGGACACCTTTTTCATAAGCAACTGGATAACCTTCTGAAGCCACAACAACACCAAGAGTGACCCCTTTGTCTGTCCAAGTGATTTCTGGAGCTTTGCCATCTAAAATGTCAGTGATATTTTGAGCAAAATCAGATGTCAAACGTGGTAAGATAACTTGGGTTTCAGGGTCACCAAAACGTGAGTTAAATTCGATAACTTTTGGACCATCAGCTGTCAAAATAAGTCCTGCATAAAGAACACCAAGATATGGGCACCCTTCCGCAATCATACCATTAAGAACTGGCTTCACAATTGTTTCTACAGCTGTGTTAACAACACTTTGTGGCAAATGTGGAACTGGTGCATAAGCTCCCATACCACCAGTATTAGAGCCTTTATCGTCATCAAAAGCACGTTTGTGGTCTTGTGCAGTTGGCATGATATAGAATTTATCACCATTAACAAAGGCAAATAGTGAAAATTCTTCACCATCAAGAAATTCTTCAATGACCACACGCGCACCAGAATCACCAAATTTATTATCAAGCAACATTTCATGCGCCGCTTCGATTGCTTGTTCTACTGTTTCGGCAACGACAACACCTTTACCAAGCGCCAAACCGTCAGCCTTAACAACAATTGGTGCACCGTGTTCTTCAATATAGCTCTTTGCTTGTTCAAAATCTGAGAAAGTACCGTAAGCAGCTGTTGGAACATGGTATTTAGCCATGATTGATTTAGCAAAATCTTTAGACCATTCAAGCTCTGCAGCTGCTTTACTTGGTCCAAATGCTTTCAAACCAGCAGCATTAAAATCATCAACGATTCCTGCAGCCAAAGCATCATCAGGTCCGATAAATGTCCAAGCAATATCATTAGTTTTCGCGAAATCAATTAGCTTAGAATGTTCGGAAATACCGATGTTTACCAAATCAAGTCCATCAAGTGTCATGCCATCATTACCAGGTGCTACAAAAACCTGGTTCACTTGAGGAGATTCCAACAACTTCTTAGCAATAGCGTGCTCGCGCCCACCAGAGCCAGCAACTAAAAGTTTCATAAGTAAACATACCTCACTACAAACATCACAGGAGCCTAAACTCCAAACTCAACAAAGTACGCAAAAATATATTTTACGAATTATATAAATAAATTATATCATATTTGTTCGGAAATTATCGCAATTCATATAACAAATTTGTAAAAAATAATAGAACTACAACAAAAAAAGAAGCATCTTGCCGTTTCAAAACACTTCCCTTTCTAACTTTGTCTTATCTATTCTATTTTTAACTAAGAACGCAGAAGGCATTCTGCCAGATCCTCATTCCCATAATATTATTTAGAATTCTACTCACAATCCATTATTTCAAGAACAAGACTCATAGAGAATTATTCTTGTAGGAGATTATAATCCCCACCAACCAGTTATAACAATTGAAAAAATTTTTAGCATCTATCAATTCCAACCTTTCTTATAATTTATGATTTTATTTTAATAAAATCTATAAGAAAACAACATGACAAAAATGTCATGTTGTATCATTATTCCATTCTTCTACTAATTTACTTTCCAAATAAGTATCTCCAATTAAATTAGCAAATAAAATTGCATTGGAGTACGATTTTTTAGCCGCACAAAAATCATGTTTAAATTGTAAATAATATTTCCACTCAACTAAACTTAAAACTGGACGTCTTTGAAAATCATGAGTACTTGTCATGATAGTGTCGCTTTTTATAATTATTCGTTTCATAAATGATTCTCTATGGAATCGTAAAACCAAATCTACATTATTTAATAAAACATTATTTAAAATCAAAGAAGTTTCTGGCGAAAGATTTTCTTGATTCAGCAAACACTCCATTAATTCATCATACAAATCTAAGCTATAGATTCCCTCAAACGATTTAGCAGAAGCAAGGCAAGCAAAATATAAATCTATTAAAATCAAATCATTGATTTGAAATTTTTTCTTTCGTCTAACTTGGTCAAAATAGTCATTTAAAATTCCTTCACCAAAATTAATATCATCACTGAAATGAACATCAATCTTTGATTGTAAACAATCAATAACCAAACGTTCCTCTTCAGGTATAACTTCGTAATATCTTTCTGAAATCTCATCAAAATAGGAAGTTTGTCTCTGAAGACGTTTCTCATCTCCATAAGTCGGTGTTCGCAATAATAAATACTTTAACTCCTTGTATCTAGTAGGAAGCTCTAGATTTTTACCATCAACTAATTCACCAATCGTTACGTTCAAAACCTTTGCAATATATCCCACTTTATTAAGAGTTGGAACGGATTGTCCCTTTTCAATTCTAGCTAATTGCCGTACAGACAATTCTGTTTCATCGCCACAGAATTCCTCACGTGAAATTCCTTTTTCTTCCCTCAAAGTACGTACTTTAGCCCCAAATTTTTCCAACTTAATCTCCTAATTTTAATCTGAATACATATATTCTAGCATACTGGCTCCAATTACCAAAATATTTTCATTTAAAAAAGTGAATTTTCTAATAAAAAACAGATAAAAATAACCCAAGTTTCCCTTTTCTAAGTTCATTTGGGTTAAATCAATATAATCAATTATAAAACTTCTTACCTCACAGGAGCATAAAAAGCACTCCCAATGCATTATTGATAAAATGGATAGCTATTATATACTCCAGTTTCTGTGTCTTATGATAAACAACAGCAAGTACCAATCCCATACCACCGTAAATAATCCAACTTCCAATATCAGTCGGCATATGCAAAAGCCCAAAAAGCAGAGAACTAAGGATAACACCAAGGTAAGAATTATTAAAGACACGTCCTAAGATAAGTCCACGCATGACCGTTTCTTCCACAATTGGCGCTGCAATAGCTGTCAAAACAACTAACAAAAGAGGTGACATACCAAGTTGCTCAAGCGCTGCTTGATTTTCTGTATTTGCCCCAATACCATTTTCTAAAAGTAAGACAACACCACCGATATACTTGACAATAGTTAGCACAACAAAACCAACCAAAATTGTTTTCCAAGCTTTCCATGTTTTTAAGTCTTTTAAATGATTCAACAGCCCAACTCGCTTAGCAACAAAAACTGTAAGAGCCACAACAATCAAGAGATTTAAAATAATCAAAGCCGACTGCCAGAATGGTTGGTCTGCTGCAATAAATGCTGTTGGCAATTGTTCCAAGAAAAACAAGCCTAGAGCTAAAAAGAAATATTTTAAAGCTGTTAAAAATTTTTTCATGATATCACCTCTTATAAAATTCTTGTAAATATTAGTTTAAAGAAAACAAATCCCAAAAATAAACTATACAACCAAACCAGCAAGACTATCGGATAAGTCAATACAATACCTATAAAAGCATACAAGATAATCAACATAAAATTCTCTAAAAACAAGAAAACTAGTGTTGATAAAGCCGTTACTCGCAAGATGAGCTGATTGCGTTCATCGTAAGCGGCAATATAAGCTGCCTTTAACCGATTCGGTTGCCTTGTCAACGTTAAATAATAAATAGCAACTACTAACCCTGCCACTCCTCCGCCTAGTAACAAACCAGCCGCAAAATCATTGGTCTTGATAAAAAACGAAGCTAGTAAATATAAAGCAGCAACAAATAGAAAACTTAGTGATACCGTCATCATATAATGACGATATTCTTCCAATGTCTTTTTCCGAGTCATACTTATTAAAGCTTTTAAAACCACAATTTTCTCCTTTTATTTCTCCAAAATTTCACCTTGAAAAAAAGTAATAGATAATCCGTTTAACATGATACTCATTGCTAGTAGACAATCTGATGAAAAATCACTCAGATTAGCCACCAATACTGTAAGTAACAATAATTGCCCTAAACTTAGCATAGCAAGACCAACGTTTTTCAACGTCTCACGGTTGCCATTTTCATAGTCTCATAAAGTGTATTCATCTTTTTCTCCTACTTTTCATCTTCAAAAATAAAAATCTCTTCAATTGTTTTTCCAAAATACTTAGCAATTTTATGGGCTAATTCCAAAGAAGCATTATAACGTCCCTTTTCAAGCGAGATAATAGTTTGCCTTGTCACACCTAACGCTTCTGCTAGTTCTGCTTGACTGATTTTACCAGCCTTACGCAGTTTCTGAATTTTTGTCTCCATTTCCTCCTCCATATCAGCTTAATTAGTAAAGGAAACTTTATATTTTTAGTATAGTTCGCTTTATATTTTTTGTCAAGTTTATTTTACATTTTTGTAAAACAATCAAAAAAACTGACTCATTCAGGTCAGCTTTTCTGGTCTTATCATAATATGTGATAACTTAATTAGTAGAATTTTTAAAACGTTCAACGTCACGCGCAATCACAAGTTCTTCATCGGTTGGGATAACCATAGCTTTCACACGCGCTTGATCTGTTGAAATAACACCGTAGGCTCCTGACACATTCTTAACTGGGTCCGTATCAACCCCAAACCAAGTCATGCCAGAAATAATATCCTCACGAACAACGCTTGAATTT
Source organism: uncultured Streptococcus sp. (assembly GCA_934196125.1). Taxonomy (GTDB): domain Bacteria; phylum Bacillota; class Bacilli; order Lactobacillales; family Streptococcaceae; genus Streptococcus. The sequence goes on from CAKPVT010000026.1 coordinate 8,477, forward strand.
TCACCGATACCTGCCGTAAAGACAATAGCATCGGCGCCATTCAAAACCGCAAAATACTGTGCAATGTATTTTCGTAATCGATCAATATACATGTCATAAGCTAACTGACATTTTTCATCGCCCTCTTCTTTTCCAGCAAGAATATCACGCATATCACTTGATTTCTCAGAAATACCAAGAAGACCTGAATCGCGATTTAATACCGTACGAATTTTTTGAGGAGTATCGAGGTTTGGTTCACATTCTAATAAATACGTAATCACACCAGGATCAACACTTCCTGAACGTGTCCCCATCATTGTTCCACCAAGCGGTGTCAAGCCCATTGAAGTATCAACGGATTTACCGTCCTTGATCGCGGTCACGGACACCCCATTACCAATATGACAAGTAATCAATTTCAAATCTTCCAAAGGTTTTCCTAAAACCTTTGCCGCTTCTTGGGCGACATATTGGTGACTTGTTCCATGGGCACCATATTTACGAATCTTATAATCAGTATAATAACGATTTGCAATCGGATAGCGATAGGCTACTTCAGGCATTGTTGCATGAAAAGCAGTATCAAAAACAACAACACTTGTAATGTCAGGCAAAAGGTCTTTAAATGCTTTAATTCCGAGAGCTGCTCCAGGATTGTGAAGCGGTGCTAGCATAGATAACTCTTCAACTTGTTGAATAACCTTATCCGTCACCAAAGCCGAGTCTTTGAAATACTCACCCCCAGCAACAACACGATGTCCAACACCTGTAATTTCATCATAACTAGCAATGATATCCATTGAAATCAAATCATCCAAGAGAATTTTAACAGCTACTGTGTGGTCTGGAATATCCTTGGTTTCAGATTTCGTCTGTCCATTAAATTTAACCGTGGAAACACTATTGACAAGACCAATACGTTCAATTAGTCCTTTTGCAATAACTTCTGCTTCTGGCATATTATACAATTGCCATTTCAGACTTGAACTTCCTGCATTAATAGAAATAGTTTTCGCCATAAATTCACCTCTAAAGCACTTTCATATCATACCCCTATTCTATCACATTTTTTTAAAATTCATATTATCAACTTTCCATTTTTGAAATTTTCTAATGAAATCAGTCAGAGCTTCACGACTTTGTAAGTCAGAAAGTGGATAAACAAAGGTTTCTGGCGTATGCGCAGCCTGTTTTTTCAAAACAAAAATTGATTTTGCATTCGCTGCATTACCAAAAATAGATTCTGGCAAGGTAATCACAGCGATAATATCCGCATAATCTTTCAACCATTGCTTCAATAAACTACTTTGTTTGCTTGTTAAAAGACTAACGGGCGCCAAAAAGACTGCAATACCATCTTTTTTGAGATATTTTAACGATTGTTCCATTAACAAATGGTGGGCATAGGTATGTTCATCAGAACTTGCCACTTTATAACGTTTGGCAATGTCATCATTAGGATAAAAACCAACTGGCAAATCACTAATAATCACATCACTTTCTTTCAGAATTTGTGGACGCACAGCATCTTCTTGAATAAACTGAGCATCAGAATCCATCACTTCTGCAATACTTGCTGATAAATCAATCAATAAATCGTCAACTTCAATACCAAGATAATTTAATTCTTTAGCCGAATTATTTAACAATGTTTGAGCAAGGTTTCCTGTCCCACTACCAATTTCTAAAAGATCAATTTTATCTGAATCTGTCAGATTTTCAATCAAGAACAGCAAGATAAAACCAATAGCATCTGGTGTAAATTGATGATTGGCTTGCAGCTGCTCTGTTTGACCAGCTTTGATAAAGATAAATTGGAAAGCTCGACGCCACTCTTCTTTGGTCAATGCAAGCTGACGCAGTTTCTCATTGTTGGCAGCAACTTCTTCACTGGCACCTTCAGCCCCCAAGTAAAAAGAATTCTGTTCAATAAGCGCATCATAAATATGAGTTTTTAACTCATTTTCAATTAATTGGATATTTTCTAAAATCAGCTCATAGGCTGTTTCAATTTTTTCAAAATTCATCTTGTCCTCCGCAACCCTATCATATCAAAAAATGCAGGAAATGAAAAGAAAGCCCTAATTAGCTTTCTCTTTCTGAACACTTTGGAAAACATAGTCAAATTCTTGTTGATTAGGCAGTTTGACCACCACCTGCAATCGAGTATCTTGGAAGTTGTAGTCAGCTACTCCTTGATCAAATGTAAGGCAGCCAGCATCCTCTTTTGCCAAATCCTTTGTTAATTCCGCCATTAAATAAGCCTGACTAGCAGATAGCTGCGCTTGGTGTTGTCGCTCCATTGCCACGACACGTCCTAGATAAAATTGCAAAAGTAAGGCAAAAATTGCTGCCATAAGCAAAGCATAGATTAAAATCCCTGCCTTAACCTGCCGTTTCAAAAGTGTAAACAAATGTCCTCTCCAAACCATTCTCTAAATTCAATGTCATTGTCACCTTCTGACCATCTCTAGAAATAGCAGAAGATTTTACTCCAAATATCATTGGCTGATAGCCTTGACCAGATGCGTTTGTTTTACGAAAATCATCAGCCTTTGACTGTCCAAATGTCAACTTTTGACTGGATTTCGTCACATATAGCTTGTTATTTTCAACCTTATCTAATTGACAATTGGCAAGCTCCGCACGCAGCTGTTGTGAAAACAAAAGCCAGTTTTCCTCTTGATTTTCCGACAAATAATGCACATTTGCAGAAATAGATTGCGTTAAGCCACTATAAACAAGAATAGCACCCGAAATTACCAATAAAGAAACCAAACATTCTATGAGGGTGAATGCCTTTAAACTAGTCTTTTTTAACGTGTAATATTTCCGTTTTCCCCTCATAAACATAGACCTCTCCATCTTTTTTGATAATCTCAACCTCAACACCATTCATCTTCAAATGACTTTGTCCTGTTTGCACAGCCATTGTCGCCACATTAAGAACTTCCTGCTGCCGTAAACTTTCTTGCATAGACTGCCTATTTTTATCAATTTCCCCTAAAACAATACTCGTAATCATCGCTAACAATCCTAGTGCTATCAAGCTTTCAAGGAGTATGTAAGCTTTTAGTTTCTGTCTTTTTATATTTACCACTCCCTAAATATAATTGATAGTTGACCTCTTTATCTGATGTTTGAAAGGTTAATTTTGTCAAGGATGAATTGCCTCCTGCTTTGTCAAAATTGACTTGATAAGTTTTATCTACTTTGACCGACGGAGGGAGTTTTACAGTTGAAAAATCAGTTGACACTTCCTCTTGCGAAACAGTCAACGTAAGACTTTGTTGCCTAGCATTAGCTAATTTTTGCGTGTCACAATAGAGATTTTCAAACGATAAAAAGAAAATCTTTTCTTCCACATTTTGAAAAATACCATTCAAAGAGCCTGACAACATCATGATAATAAAACAGGAAATTCCTAGTGTTAATAAACTTTCTAAAAGGGTAAAAGCTGAAACTGTTTTATTTTTTAGCTTCATTGTAAGTTTTTGCTTGTTCAGAAGTGATGTAGCCAACTTCAACCAAATCATCAACAGTCGGTTTATCTCCCGTTTTCACTTCGTACAAATCCATTTGGCTCTCTACCACTTTCACAACAGCAGCATCGCCTTTTTCACGAACAACATCCTTTTGCTTACTCAAATTCGGTACAAAAAGCAACATTAAAACACTAATAATAAGAAGCACAATCAACATTTCCACAAGTGTGAAAGCAGCAACAGACTTTTTACGTAATTTTTTCCAAAACTTTTTCATTAAAAATTTCCTCCCATATTTTGATACATTGGCAACAACATTGCCACATAAATTAACACAATAATCAAAGCCACAAAGACAAAAACAAGTGGTTGAATGAGTTGAGTTGCTTGAGTCAATTTGCCAAAGAAGCTCTGCCATGTTTCCTCAGCATAAATGTCTAACTCACGTCCCAGCTTCGATTTGACCTCACCATATTCAATCATTAGGCTCAATTCTCGCAAAAAGAATGGATACCCCAGAACTTTTTGATGAAAAGCTTGCCCTGAAAGCAACGCTTCTTCCATATCCTTTCCAATCTCTTGAAATAAGAGTGACTTTTGCTTTTGCATGATTCCCACGATCGCCATTAATTCAATACCTTGCTCAATCAAATTTCCCCATTCACGCGCATAGTAAGCTGTTAAATATAACCTAACATAGTTTCCCACAAGTGGAATCCGGCTTATTCGACTATATAAATCAATCTGCGATAAACGCCTAGCATAAAATGTCGCACAAACAAGCAACACTCCAATCGAGAAAATACTTAGCAAAAAAATCGTTGGAAAATGCGTAATAATCTGCGTTGCTACATTTTGACTTTCCAGCTGTGGCAGTAGATAATTCTTCAACCCCAGCATAATCAAAATAAGAAACAACAACAAAACCAATGGATACGTTGCAACTTCAATCAACTTTTTTCTGACGACAGTCATGCTAGAAAGGTAAGACTCAATCTTCAGCAGACTTTTCTGACTGTTTCCATGAACATCAGCCAAAGCAATTTGTGTGACAATATTGTCTGAAAACCCTAAATTTGCCATCATTGTTGCTAGGCTAGCACCATTTAACAAACTTTCTTGCATCCTCTCAACATAAATGTCTAACAACAATTGACTTCTTCGGAGAAAAGACACGATTTCTGTTAAATTAAACCCACTTTCAAAAAGATTATTAAAGAGTTGAATAACCTTGCGCTGTTTTTTAAATGGCAATTTTTTCGATTTTTGCTTGTTCAGCTGTGATATGTCCGTCTTTAACAAGACTTTCAATTTTTGTATTCCAGCACTCTGGTCGGTGACTTTCAAAGTTTTCTTTAGCAAAATCAATCACACCTCCTCCGCCAATTAAGCGTTGATAAACAATGGCACGCAAACTATTTTCCAATTCTTGCTTACTAACCCCCAATTCCAAAAGACGTGCGTAAACGCCAGGGATGCTCTTTGCATGAATGGTCGAAAATACAACAGCTCCCGTCAAACTCGCACGAATGACTGCACGCACTGTCTCGCTATCACGAATTTCTCCGATAATCAGAATATCTGGTCTATGGCGAAGCGATAATTTAATCAGCTCGTCATAAGTCATCCCAATATCACTATTTAACTGCAACTGCAACATTTGTTCCTGTTTGATTTCAACAGGGTCCTCAATTGTAATGACTTGCTTATTAGGAAATTTTTCACGAACCAATTGGTACATGAGAGTGGTTTTTCCACTCCCTACTGGTCCCGAAAAAAGGTAAAGCCCCCTACTATCAATGGCTTCTAAAATATTTTTCATCCCGTCAAACCAATATTGTAAATCATGACGACCAGAATAAAGCAAGCGAATCACTAAACTTTCTCGTCCACGATAATCACCAACGCTCGACAAACGAAGCGAAATCTCTTCCTCATCTGCAAATTGATAATCACAAGAACCTAGCTGACTGCGACGTTTCTCCCCAACATTCATACCAGCCACAAATTTAAAATGACTAATCAAGCTAGTCATCTGCTCTAGCTCAAAATAATCAACAAATTGCCGTTGGTCTCCCATGCGTTGATACACTTCATAACAGTCTTCTCTAGGTAAAATGTAAATATCTTGCGCATTAACTTCAACAGCACCCTTAATGAGTTGCTTTGCTTTTTCCTGAATCATCTTAACCTCCTACTTTTCTATTCGTAAATTAGTCATAAAAAACAAAAAAATCATGGAAAAAATTCCATGATTACGATTCTAATTTACAATTTTGAGGTCTCGGTCTTGATTCATCATTTTGAACGTTAAAATGATAAGAAAAAGTCCCTTCAGGTAATTCTTGACCGTCTTTGAGCATTAAAATGGAATGGTACTGTTGCAGATAATCACCACAATTCTCACACCAACGTTGCTCTGTTTTATCCCAGAAAGCCGCCTGAAGATTATCATGACATTTACAACTTGGTAAAGTCGTTTTAAGAGATAACCATTCTGTTTTGTAGAAAGAGAAAGCATCCTCAAAATACTCAAAACATTTTTCTTCTATAATATCTTTTTGCCAATCTTTCAAGAACCACCACGGCTCCCAATCCCCATACATTTTTATCACTTGATACATTTAACACACTTCCTTACGGAATTTATTATATAAAAAATAAAATCTTTTTAAAAAGAATTTGCTTATTTAGGATTATTATCAGCAAAATTCCGATGATATCAAGCAAAAAGGTCTGAGAATTTTCCTCTCAGACCTTTTCATTTATTAGCATAAAATGTGAATTAACCTTATTCAGCATCTGTTGAAACAGTTGCTTCAACTGTTTCTGCTTCTTCACTAGTTTCAAGTTCATTAACAGCTTGTGGTTCAAGGTTGCGGTAACGAGCCATACCTGTACCAGCTGGAATGATTTTACCGATGATAACATTTTCTTTAAGACCAAGAAGATGATCTTTCTTACCACGGATAGCAGCATCTGTAAGAACACGAGTTGTTTCTTGGAATGATGCGGCTGACAAGAATGAGTTAGTTTCAAGCGAAGCTTTTGTAATCCCCATAAGCACTGGACGTGATGTTGCAGGGATACCACCAGAGATAACAACATCTTTGTTAGCATCCGTAAAGTCTGCAATATCCATAAGTGTGCCCGGGAGAAGTTCTGTATCACCTGGATCCATGATACGAACTTTGCGAAGCATTTGGCGAACCATTACTTCGACGTGTTTATCACCGATTTCTACCCCTTGGCTACGGTAAACTTTTTGTACTTCAGCAAGAAGGTAAGTTTCAACTGATAATGTGTCACGAACTTCAAGGAGACGTTTAGGTTGGATAGAACCTTCAGTAAGTGGAGCACCACGGTGTACCTCATCACCAACAGCAACCTTCATGCGGGCAGTGAATGGTACCACGTATTCACCCATACCAGTTTTACCTTGAACGTAAACTTTCTTAGTACGTGTAGAAGCATCTTCTTCAATGTCAACAACAGTACCTTTAACTTCAGTGATAACGGCTTCCCCTTTAGGATTACGAGCTTCAAAGATTTCTTGGATACGAGGAAGACCTTGTGTGATATCGGTATTTGACGCAACCCCCCCCGTGTGGAAGGTACGCATTGTAAGCTGTGTACCAGGTTCACCGATAGATTGAGCGGCAATTGTACCAACTGCTTCACCAACTTCAACCGCATCACCTGTTGCAAGGTTGACACCATAACAGTGACGGCAGACACCATGACGAGTGTTACATGTAAATACTGAACGGATTGTAACTTCTTCAATACCAGCTTTAACAATTTCAGCTGCCGTATCTTCAGTAATCAATACGTCTGGACCAACGATAACTTCGCCAGTTTCAGGGTGTTTAACAGATTTTTTAGTGTAACGACCAACAAGACGTTCTTCAAGAGTTTCTGTAACTTCTTTACCATCAGTGATAGCACGGATGACAAGACCACGGTCAGTTCCACAATCGTCTTCACGAATGATAACGTCTTGGGCAACGTCAACCAAACGACGAGTAAGGTAACCAGAGTCGGCAGTCTTAAGGGCTGTATCGGTCATACCTTTACGAGCACCGTGAGTTGAGAAGAACATTTCCAAGACAGACAAACCTTCACGGAAGTTAGACAAGATAGGCAATTCCATGATACGTCCATTCGGAGCAGCCATCAAACCACGCATACCGGCAAGTTGTGAGAAGTTAGAGATGTTACCACGAGCTCCTGAATCCATCATCATAACGATAGGATTCTTAGGATCTTGTGTTTCAATCAGACGTTGTTCAAGTTCTTCTTTAGCTTCACGCCATGTTGTTGTAACAGCAACATAACGGTCATCATCAGTCATCAAACCACGACGGAAGGCTTTGTTGATTTGTTCAACTTTGCTGTGAGCTGCATCGATAATTTCTTGTTTGTTATCGATAACTGGGATATCGGCGATACCCACTGTTAAACCAGCAAGAGTTGAATGATAGTAACCAAGGTCTTTCAAGCGGTCAAGGAAAGCTGATGTTTCTGTTGTACGGAAACGTTTAAAAATTTCCGCAATGATATTTCCAAGATTTTTCTTCTTAAATGGTACATTGATTTCCAAGCTTTCAATAGCAGATTGAATATCTTGTCCTGGTGCCAAGAAGTACTTATCTGGAGTTTTTTCTGTTAGATTAACATTGTTTGGCTCTTGAAGGTAAGGTAAATCCTCAGGCATGATATCATTGAAGAGAATCTTACCTACAGTTGTAACCAGGATTTTATGTTTCTGTTCATCAGTCCATGGTTTATTTGGCATGCTATCAACGGCAATACCCACACGAGTATGCAAGTGAACATAACCATTACGGTAAGCCATAACTGCTTCATCACGGTCCTTGAAGATCATTCCTTCACCTTCACGACCCGGTTCTTCCATAGTAAGGTAGTAGTTACCAAGAACCATATCTTGAGATGGTGTTACGACTGGTTTACCATCTTTAGGGTTAAGGATGTGTTCTGCGGCAAGCATAAGAAGACGTGCTTCAGCTTGTGCTTCTTCAGAAAGTGGCACGTGGATGGCCATTTGGTCACCATCGAAGTCGGCATTGTAGGCTTCACAAACAAGCGGGTGAAGACGAAGTGCTTTACCATCGATAAGGACTGGTTCGAAGGCTTGGATACCCAAACGGTGAAGAGTCGGTGCGCGGTTAAGAAGCACTGGGTGTTCTTTGATAACTTCTTCAAGAATATCCCAAATACGTTCATCACCACGTTCAACCATACGTTTAGCTGCTTTAACGTTACCAGCATAGTCACGCGCAACGATTTCACGCATTACGAATGGTTTGAACATTTCGATAGCCATTTTACGTGGCACACCACATTGATACATTTTAAGTGTTGGACCTACGGCGATAACTGAACGTCCAGAGAAGTCAACACGTTTACCAAGCAAGTTTTGACGGAAACGACCTTGTTTACCTTTAAGCATGTGGCTCAAAGATTTAAGGGGACGACTACCAGGACCAGTGATTGGACGACCACGACGACCGTTATCGATAAGAGCATCAACAGCTTCTTGCAACATACGTTTTTCATTTTGCACGATGATACCTGGGGCATTCAATTCAAGCAAACGAGCCAAACGGTTGTTACGGTTGATAACACGACGGTAAAGGTCATTCAAGTCAGATGCAGCGAAACGTCCACCATCCAATTGAACCATTGGACGAAGATCTGGTGGAATAACTGGCAAGATGTTAAGTACCATCCATTCTGGTTTGTTACCAGATTTGTAGAAAGCATCAAGCACGTCCAAACGACGGACAGCTTTGATGCGTTTTTGCCCTGTTGTTGTTTTCAATTCTTCTTTAAGTTCAGCGATTTCAGATTTCAAATCAATGCGTTTAAGAAGATCTTGGATAGCTTCAGCACCCATTTTCGCAACAAATGATCCTTGTCCGTATTCTTGTAATTTTTCACGATATTCACGCTCAGTCAAAAGTGATTTGGGTTCAAGCGGAGTATCTTTTGGATCGATAACTACGTAAGCAGCGAAGTAAATAACTTCTTCAAGAGCACGTGGACTCATGTCAAGAGTAAGTCCCATGCGTGATGGAATACCTTTGAAGTACCAGATGTGTGATACTGGAGCTTTTAATTCAATGTGCCCCATGCGTTCACGACGAACTTTAGCACGTGTTACTTCAACACCACAGCGGTCACAAACAATTCCTTTATAACGAATACGTTTATATTTACCACAAGCACATTCCCAGTCTTTTGTTGGTCCAAAGATTACTTCATCAAAAAGACCTTCACGTTCTGGTTTGAGCGTACGATAGTTGATTGTTTCAGGTTTTTTAACTTCACCATAAGACCATGAACGGACTTTACTTGGTGAGGCTAATGTGATTTGCATACTTTTAAAACGATTTACGTCAACCACTAGTTTTACCTTTCTTTATTGTCCTTTTGAAAATAGCAGAGCTACTTTCTAACTTGTCACGACTTACAAACTTTTTGTTTGCAAGACATTATTTATCGTTATAGGACTCACTCAAACAATCTGACTAGGAAAGGCAAGGGTGAGTTGCACTTTCCATGTCTAAATTGTTGTTTCCTATTATTTGTTTTCTTCAGCAGAAACTTCTACTTTTTCAGCAGATTCAGTTTCTTGTTTTTGACGAGCTTTTTCAAGCTCATCAACGTGCATAACATCGTCGTCTTCACCTTCATCAAGATCACGAAGTTCTACTTCGTTGTCATCTTCATCAAGCACACGCATATCAAGACCAAGTGATTGCAATTCTTTAACAAGCACTCGGAATGATTCTGGTACACCTGGTTTTGGAATTGGTTTACCTTTAGTGATAGCTTCATAAGCTTTAAGACGTCCAGTCACATCATCTGACTTGTATGTCAAGATTTCTTGAAGGACATTTGATGCACCATAAGCTTCCAAAGCCCAAACTTCCATTTCACCGAAACGTTGTCCACCAAATTGCGCTTTACCACCAAGAGGTTGTTGTGTAACAAGTGAGTAAGGACCAACTGAACGAGCGTGAAGTTTATCATCAACCATGTGGTGAAGTTTGATCATGTACATGATACCAACAGAGACACGATTATCAAATGGTTCACCTGTACGACCGTCATAAAGAACTGTCTTAGCGTCGCCATCCATACCAGCTTCACGAACAGTATCCCAAAGGTCTTCTGAAGTTGCCCCGTCAAAGACTGGAGTTGCAATGTGAATACCGAGGTTACGAGCTGCCATACCAAGATGAAGTTCCATAACTTGTCCGATATTCATACGAGATGGCACCCCAAGAGGGTTCAACATGATATCAACTGGAGTTCCATCTGGAAGATATGGCATGTCTTCAACAGGAACGATACGAGAAACAACCCCTTTGTTTCCGTGACGACCGGCCATTTTATCTCCGACTTTGATTTTACGTTTTTGTGCAATGTAAACACGAACGAGCATGTTGACACCTGATTGCAATTCATCACCGTTAGCTCGTGTGAAGATTTTAACATCACGAACAACACCGTCTCCACCGTGTGGCACACGAAGTGATGTATCACGTACTTCACGAGATTTATCACCGAAGATTGCGTGAAGAAGGCGTTCTTCAGCAGAAAGGTCTTTTTCACCTTTAGGTGTTACTTTACCTACAAGGATATCACCATCTTTAACTTCAGCCCCGATACGGATAATACCCATTTCGTCAAGGTCTTTAAGAGCTTCTTCACCAACGTTTGGAATTTCGCGAGTGATTTCTTCAGGGCCTAACTTAGTATCACGTGTTTCTGATTCAAATTCTTCCAAGTGAACAGATGTGTAAACATCTTCTTTAACAAGACGTTCGCTCATGATAACGGCATCTTCATAGTTGTAACCATCCCATGTCATGTAGGCAACGATTGGGTTTTGACCAAGCGCCATTTCACCTTTTTCCATAGAAGGTCCGTCAGCAATAAAGTCACCTTTTTCAACAATATCACCAACTTTAACAAGTGTACGTTGGTTGTATGCTGTACCTGAGTTTGAACGACGGAATTTAGTAATGTGGTAAACATCAAGTGAACCATCTTCACGACGAACTTCAACTTTTTCAGCATCTGAGAAAACTACACGTCCATCGTGTTTAGCGATAACAGCGGCACCAGAATCGTGAGCTGCTTGATATTCCATACCAGTACCAACATATGGTGCATGTGGGTCAATCAATGGCACCGCTTGACGTTGCATGTTAGCACCCATAAGGGCACGGTTTGAGTCATCATTTTCAAGGAAAGGAATACATGCTGTCGCAACGGCAACTACTTGTTTAGGAGAAACATCTACGAAGTCAACGATGTTTGATGGGAATTCTTGGTTATTACCTTGGTGACGTCCCATAACGATTTCTTCAGCGAATGTTCCATCTTCGTTAAGTTTTGAGTTAGCTTGCGCTACTGTATATTCATCTTCTTCATCGGCAGTCAACCAAACAATTTCGTTTGTAACCACACCAGTAGCACGGTCAACTTTACGATATGGTGTTTGGATGAAACCATATTTATTAAGATGTCCGTATGTTGACAAGTTATTAATCAAACCGATGTTAGGTCCTTCAGGAGTTTCAATCGGACACATACGACCATAGTGAGTGTAGTGCACGTCACGAACTTCATAACCAGCACGGTCACGAGTCAAACCACCAGGTCCTAAGGCTGACAAACGACGTTTGTGAGACAATTCAGAAAGTGGGTTGTGTTGGTCCATGAACTGTGACAATTGAGAAGAACCGAAAAATTCTTTAACAGCCGCAGTTACAGGACGAATGTTGATGATTTGTTGTGGTGTCAACACTTCATTGTCTTGAACTGACATACGTTCACGAACATTACGTTCCATACGAGCAAGACCAATACGGAATTGGTTAGCAAGCAATTCACCAACAGCACGAATACGACGGTTACCAAGATGGTCGATATCGTCAACTTTACCAAGACCTTCAGCAAGGTTAAGGAAGTATGACATTTCAGCCAAGATGTCTGCTGGTGTAAGTGCACGCGCTTTATCATCAGGATTGGCATTACCTACGATTGTAACAACGCGGTCTGGGTCAACTGGTGACACAACTTTGAATTTTTGAAGAACAACAGGTTCAGTGACAACAGCGTAATCATTTGGTGTGTAAACAAATTTGTTAAGATCACCATCTAATTGTTCAGCAATTGAATCAATCACGTCACGTGTCATTACTGTACCAGCTTCAACAAGAATTTCACCAGTTTCAGCATTAACCAAGTCTTCAGCAATGGTTTGATTCAAGAGACGAGTCTTGACGTTAAGTTTTTTATTGATTTTGTAACGTCCAACAGCTGCCAAGTCATAACGACGTGGGTCAAAGAAACGAGCTACAAGCAAACTACGTGAGCTATCAGCTGTTTTTGGTTCACCTGGACGAAGGCGTTCGTAAATTTCTTTAAGTGCTTCGTCAGTACGTGAATCTGCTGGATTTTTGTGAATATCTTTTTCAATAGTATTACGAACGAGCTCGCTATCACCAAAGATATCCATGATTTCATCATCACCTGAGAAACCAAGTGCACGTACAAGTGTTGTAAATGGAATTTTACGTGTACGGTCAATACGTGTGTAAGCAATGTCTTTTGAATCTGTTTCTAATTCAAGCCAAGCTCCACGGTTGGGAATTACAGTTGAACCGTAACCAACTTTACCGTTTTTATCAACTTTATCGTTGAAATAAACACCAGGAGAACGAACCAACTGAGAAACGATAATACGTTCACCACCATTGATGATGAATGTACCCATTTCGGTCATAATTGGGAAATCACCGAAGAAAACTTCTTGAGTTTTGATTTCTCCTGTTTCTTTATTAATCAAACGGAAGGTTACAAAAATAGGTGCTGAATAAGATGCATCGTGGATACGAGCTTCTTCAAGCGTATATTTAGGCTCTTTTAACTCGTAACCAACAAATTCAAACTCCATAGTATCCGTAAAGTTTGTAATCGGAAGTACATCTTCAAAAACTTCTCTCAATCCATTATCCAAGAAGTCTTTAAAAGAATCCGTTTGAATTTCAATCAAGTTAGGTAAATCAAGAACTTCCTTGATTCTTGAAAAGCTACGACGTGTACGGTGTTTCCCGTACTGAACTTCATGTCCTGCCAAGTTTTTTACTCCTTCATTAAAATACAGAGGTCAATAAATGTCACATAACCCGATTCCCTTCATTTTGACGAGAATCATCATTATTTGTCATCTTGACCTTTATAGTTAGGCTGCTCGTTAAAACACCCTGCCAAGTGTGTCGTTGATGTGAATTTTTAGAATCTTTAAATATAGGTTACAACTCCTATTTTTTCTAAAATCAGGCACAAAAAGAGCAGCTAAATCTGACCAATAAAAGTTTGATTTAACTGCTGTAAGCCTTAGTTGGACAATATTTCAACTAAAGCAGACGACAAATAGTTGTTAATATTATACCTTATTTTTTCAATTTTTGCAAGTATATTAGTTGCTGCTACTTGTTGTGATAGATGAATTACTCAACAAACCTTCCCAAGCTTTTGTATAATCACTATCTGTACCACCAATAGCAAATTTATAAGTCATTGTACCCGCACCATTCTTAGCCCAGTAACTTGTCGTTGTTTCACCACTCACAGTAAGCGAACGACCATTGACCGTCACCGTACCAGGCTGTAAACCTGTTGCTTTAAGAACAGTTGATTTGATAACACTTGAAGACAAACTATATTTCTTATCAACACCTAAGACACTTGAATCAGCACTATAGATAGCATTAACCAAATAAGCCATGTATTGCGAGTTATAATTATATCCTGCTGCATCAGGTAAAGAAGTATTGTCGTCATTACCTGCCCAACCACCAAGCGTTACTTTCGGTGTTGATAGCACAAGCCACACGTCTGTATAATTGTCAGTTGTACCGGTTTTACCTGTCCAATCTGCACTAGCGGCTGTCGCATTTAAACTCTTTAAATCTGCATAAAATTTTGTCGTACCACCACCAGCAATAACTTCTTTTAATAACTGATTTAAAATGCTAGCCGTTGCTTCAGAAAAGACACGTACAGGATTAGCTTTATGTTGATAAATAACATTACCTTGACTATCTGTGATACTATCAACCATATAACCTTTCAAGTAAACACCTCCATTTGAAATCATTTGGTAAGCATTAACTTGTTGAAGAACCGTTGTCTCAATTCCTCCGCCTAAAGGCAAGCTTTCAATAGAATAATCATCAATATCATATCCCATTTTCTTCATGTAAGATTCAACATCAACGTCATCATTGAGCAACATTTGATACGTCCAATAAGCCGGAATATTCCATGACGTATTCAAAGCCTCTTGGAGAGTAACCATTGCCGTTCCCTCTTCGCGACCGTGCATGATTGACTGACCACTAGAGAAAGTTGTCGGATAGTTAGATAACATACTAGCACTACCTAAAAGCCCTTGGTCAATAGCAATCCCATATGCGATAATCGGCTTAATACTTGACCCTGGCGACCTCGCAGTATCAAGCGCATGGTTGTTCTGGTTAGTTGAATAATCCCGTCCACCAATAAAGCCTAAAATAGCTCCAGTAGAATTATCCATCAAGACATTACCAACCTCAACTGTTTGAGAACTTCCTTGGTCAAGCGTGCTACCATACTGTGCCACAGCATTCTGCATGGTATTATAAACATCTTTATCAATCGTTGTTTTAACGGTATACCCCCCCTGTTGCAACGCTTCTAAAGACAATTTTTGGTAAAATTCCTTCGTTGAATCATTTTTTAGTTCTTGTTCAGAAACACCATTTTGCTCAACCAAATAATCATACATGATATCCTGCGCTTCTTCTAAAACAGCATAATAAAGGAAATCATGCTCACTCGTTGTTGTCGATTCAGGTTGAATGAAATCCTGACTAACATCATAAGCCTTATATTCCTCATATTCAGCTTTAGTCAAATAGCCTGCGCGATATATATTGTAAAGGACATCTTGCTGACGAGACAAACCATAAGCCATATCCTCCTCGTCTTTCAACTGCCCTGTAGCTGTGTATGGGGAATAGACAATCGGACTTTGTGGCAAACCAGCCAAAAATGCCGCTTGTGGAATTGTCAAATCACTGGCCGAAACGCCAAAAATACCTTGCGCTGCTTCCTCAATCCCAGCAATATTTTCACCTTTATTATTACGTCCGAATGGAGAGACATTAAGATAATCAGTCAAAATCTCATCTTTACTCAAATAACGTTCCAGCGCTAATGCGTAGATAATTTCGCGTGATTTACGTTTAAAGGTTGGATCGTCTCCCAAAATTTGTTGTTTAATCAACTGTTGCGTAAGAGTTGACCCACCACTTGTCTCACCCAAACCAAGCACTGAAGCCAAGGTTGCACGAAAAACAGCTTTTGGAACAACACCATCATGGCTCTCAAAATTTTCATCCTCAGTCGCAATAATGGCTTTTTTAACATTGTCTGAAATCTCGTCGCTTTCAACAGGTGTTCGCAACAAATCAGTATCAATACTTGCAATCGAACTACCATCAGAATACGACATCTCTGAAATCCTAGTCAAAGATGTTACCTGACTAACCAGACTTTCCTTGCTAGGAACTTTGACAGAATCAATCTGACTCACAAGATAACCAAAAGCAGTACCCGCCCCTAACATCCCAAACAGGATAATAATAATATAAAAAAAGTCGGTTAATAATTTCACTGTTCTTAAAGCAACCGAACCCAAATCTATAACACTAAGTTTCTGGTGATTTGTTTTTTTCTTTTCCTTGTTTCTCTTAAACATTCTAATACCTCATTAATATTATACCAAACTTTGATAAAGCTTGCATAGAAGTACCGCTTTTTGATATAATAGCCTGTAAACTACAATATATCATTGAGGTAGAGTTAACTTAGCTAGAAATTACTATTAACCTCAAAATTTTAAGTAAGGAGAAAGCTCGTGAACATATTCGAAGAACTCAAAGAACGTGGCTTAGTTTTTCAAACTACTGATGAAGAAGCTCTTATCAAAGCATTAACAGAAGGGCAAGTATCCTATTATACTGGTTATGATCCTACAGCTGATAGCTTACACCTTGGTCACCTCGTTGCTATTTTAACATCACGCCGCCTGCAATTAGCAGGGCATAAACCATATGCTCTTGTTGGAGGGGCTACTGGACTTATCGGCGACCCATCATTCAAAGATGCTGAACGCAGTCTTCAAACTAAAGAAACTGTTGACGGCTGGGTAACTAAGATTCAAAATCAATTATCACGTTTCCTTGATTTCGAAAATGGTGACAACAAAGCCGTTATGGTAAACAACTACGATTGGTTTGGCAATGTCAGTTTCATTGACTTCCTACGTGATGTCGGAAAATACTTTACTGTCAATGCTATGATGAGTAAAGAATCCGTTAAAAAACGTATCGAAACTGGCATCTCATACACTGAATTCGCCTACCAAATCATGCAAGGTTACGATTTCTATGAATTAAATGACAAATACAACGTTACCTTGCAAATCGGTGGTTCAGACCAATGGGGAAATATGACTGCTGGTACAGAGTTGCTACGCCGCAAAGCTGATAAAACAGGGCATGTCATGACCGTACCACTCATCACTGATTCAACAGGTAAAAAATTCGGTAAATCTGAAGGAAATGCTGTTTGGCTTGATGCTGAAAAAACATCTCCATACGAAATGTACCAATTCTGGCTCAACGTTATGGATGACGACGCTGTTCGCTTCTTGAAAATCTTCACATTCCTTTCACTAGAAGAAATTGCTGAAATAGAAGAAGAATTCAACGCAGCTCGTCACGAACGCTTAGCACAAAAAATCTTAGCACGCGAAGTTGTCACACTTGTTCACGGCGAAGCAGCTTACAAACAAGCCCTTAAAATCACTGAACAACTCTTCGCCGGAAACATCAAAAGCCTTTCAGCAAAAGAATTGAAACAAGGTCTAAACAATGTTCCTAACTACTCTGTTCAAGCAGACAATAACCGTAATATCGTTGAAATTCTTGTAGCCGCAAAAATCTCACCATCAAAACGTCAAGCACGTGAAGACGTTCAAAATGGTGCCATCTACATCAATGGTGAACGTATCCAAGATTTAGACTACATACTTTCTGACGACGATAAAATCGATAACGAACTAACAGTTATCCGTCGCGGTAAGAAAAAATACTTCGTGTTAACATACTAATTAGCACAATCTTTACAGGCACCATTGGGTGTCTGTTTTTTATAACAGCAAAAAAGAGGGGCGGCTCCTCTTTTTTAGCTATTACGATGAAGAATCATATTAAATAAATTCACCAAAAGGAAAATTCCCACAAAAATAACCGTAATGGTTGCACTCGCAGGTGTTTCCCAGTAGTAAGACGTGATAATACCAGCCACCATACCAATAAAACCAACGATTACGCCAATAAGAATGACTGATTTAAAATTCTTCCCCAAGCGCATAGCAATACTTGCTGGCAAAACCATAATCGTTGAAACTAAAAGAGCTCCAGCCGCAGGAATTGTCAAAGCAATCGCAATCCCTGTCACAATATTAAAGAGAACAGACATTAAACGGACAGGCAAACCATCAACAAAAGCGGTCTCCTCATCAAATGTCAAAATGTACATCGGTCTAATAAATAAAATCGTTAGAAGCACAACAACAACTGCAATGGCAAACAACGCAATTACCTGCACCATATTTATCGTAATAATCGAACCAAACAAATATTGATCCAAATTAACACTACTACCATTTTCAGACTTACTCGTCACAATCAACGAAATCGCCAAACCAAGCGACATTAAAATAGCTGTTGAAATTTCAACATAATGCTTATAAACCGTCTGCAAGTACTCCAAAATAACCGCAGCAATCGTGACAATAAGAATCGTTGACCAAGTTGTTGAAGTCCCAAGCAAAATGCCTAAGGCAACACCGGCCAAAGAAACGTGGCTAAGCGTATCACTCATTAAACTTTGATGACGTAGGATAAGGAAAATTCCTAAAATTGGGGCAAAAATACTAATAGCAATTACTGCCATAATAGCACGTTGCATAAAATCATAAGAAAATATTTCAATCAACATCAGTAGCCCCTTTCACATCAGTACCATGCACATTAAAACAACGCCATGGCATCTTTTGATTACGTACCAAATGAATGTTACGGTCAGCATAATGTTTTACCTCATCTGGATTATGAGTAATCATTAAAACAGACTTTCCATGTTTATGCGCACTATGATGCATCAACTCATAAAAAGTTTCTGTCGTTCCAGCATCCATACCAGTAGTTGGTTCATCCAAAATAAAAATATCAGGATCAGATGCAAAAATTCTAGCAATAACAACACGCTGTTTTTGCCCACCTGACAAACTACCAATTCTCTTATGACGATTTTCCCACATGCCAACAGATTCTAAGCTAATCTTGACATGCTCGTCATCATGCTTGGTCAGACGACGAAACCAACCATTCCTTGGATAACGCCCTGATTTCACAAATTCATAAACCGTTGATGGAAAACCTGCGTTAAAACTCGCAATTTGCTGTGGTAAATAAGCAATGCGGAGCTTCTTACCCTCTTTATTCGTTTTTGAAATGGTTACTTGACCACTCTTTAGTGTCAAAATACCTAATGTCGCCTTTACCAACGTAGATTTGGCAGCACCGTTTTCACCTGTTAAAGTGACAAATTCTCCACTATCAAGATGATAGTTAATTCCTTCTAAAACTGGCTCGTTATCATATTGAAAAGACAAATCTTCTACAGTAATATATCTCATTCTCGCCCTTCTAACTCATCTGAAAAGACCTTCAAAAATCGTGCAATAACGTCTTGTTCGTCTTCAGAAAACTGGTTAAATAAATTTTTATAAACAGCCAATGTTGCATCATGATGATGCGTATGCTCCTTGGCAACTGGCTTAGCAATGTCTGTCAATTCAAAATAGGTCACTCGCGCATCCTCTTTATTTTTCACAGACGCTAACATTCCTTGACTCACCAAATACTTAATTGCCTTCGTTACTGCCGCCTGACTAATATTCAAACGTTTTGCCAAATCAGAATTTGTCAAACGTTCATGTGACAGAAGCATTAAGATATGCTCTTGAGTATTTGTTATGGCTACACCACTCTGACAATCACCAAACAACAATTCATGCTGATTTTCTGATTTCAACAAAATTTGATTTACTAACTTATCTACTTGCTTCTCTAGCTGCATATTTCACACCTCATTTCATTAACCAGTTAATTATATCAAAAACTAAAAAAAGAATCAATGACTGTACTGACCCCAAAAAGTTGGACAAAAAATATTAGTGAAAGGATTTAGTTCTGTATTGCACAGGACTAAGTCCTT
>CAKPVT010000027.1 GCA_934196125.1 uncultured Streptococcus sp.
GATGGTAATCCTGTCAACTTCCAAGACGTGCAAGTGACAGGAAGTGTAGATACTACTCAACCAGGGAAGTATAAAGTTACTTACAGCTATGGTGGTGTACAAAAAGAGATCGAAGTAACTGTACTTCAAAATCAAACCAATATAGATGCCCATAATTCTACTTTGTACACAGGAGATACTTGGAATGCGCAAGACAACTTTGATGGTGCCAAAGATAGAGATGGTAATCCTGTCAACTTCCAAGACGTGCAAGTGACAGGAAGTGTAGATACTACTCAACCAGGGAAGTATAAAGTCACTTACAGCTATGGTGGTGTACAAAAAGAGATTGAAGTAACTGTGCTTCAGAAAGTTTCAAAAGAGGATAATTCTAATTCTAAAGAGGATAAGAAAAACGAAAATCCAAAAACTTTAAGTACGAACGAAAAGGAGAAAGTCTTACCTTCTACAGGTGAGAAAAGTTCAGTTTGGCTATTTGTGTCCGGAGTAATGTTATTTATCTTTGCTTCAGCTCTTGCTTTATTGCGTTTAAAGAAAAGTAAATAGAAAAAATTGAAGAATAGACAAAAAAGGGCTCTTTGTCAACTGTAGTGGGTGGCAAAGTTAAGCTCTAGCGAGAACAAATTTTGTTCTCGCTTTTTTGCTGTTCAAAGTGAGATAAATGCGTTTTTAGAGTTGTCAAATCTCCTGTAACCAAAAGTGTTTCGTTTAATATCTTTGATGAGCTTGTTAGTTGCTACTAGAATAGGGAAGTTTAATGGCATTAGTGATGTATTTCTGATAATGAATAAAGGTTGTTAGTGCTATTCATTCACTAGACCCAAATTATGAAATCGCCGATGAGGACAAGAAGTTTTTGACAGACTATCTTTATGGTATAGAAGAATGGACGGAGTATGAACTGTACATTTTTGGAAATACAATGGCTGTTTTGTCAGATGCAGATTTGATTTTCTTAGGGAAAGCTTTTGCAGAACGTGATAAGTTTTATTTATCATTGCCGCAGTATAAAAAACAGCAGAGCTAACCTAGACATCCTCGTAGACCTTATATTTATTTGACACCGTATTTTCGGTTGGGGGCAGCTGAAAATATGTTGGTGCAGCTTGATGACTGATTACCTTCTGAAAAGACTGATAAGCTACACTAAAAAACTTAAAGAAAAAACGAACTTTTTGATTTGGTGGGGTTCGTTTTTTCTGTTTTTTACTGTAATGTGGTATGGCTATTTTGTAACAAGAAGTTAAAGAATTTTTGATATAATATATAAAATAGTAAGAATAATGGAGAAAAGTCATGAAAAAGATAAAAAGCATTTTAAGATTAAAAAAAGTTTGGCTACCTAGTCTTATTTTAGGACTTGCTTTGGTACTATTTTTGGTGTGGGGGAGTTTTCATTATTCAAAGAAACATTTGATTGAGGAATATGTCTCCGCTTACCGTCAGTCTGGCGATACGTTTGAAAATATCAAGGGGTATGTCGTCTGGTCGGATACCAATCAACAAGTGACGAATGACCAAGCGCAATATACGACGTTTACAAAGCTTTCTAAAAGTGAAGCTCAAAAACTATCAGAGACGCTAGAGAAGGCAGACAGTTCGGATGATTCCTACATTAAAAAAGTGGGGCGAAGATTTCTCTTTTTCCCCGCTTACCGAGTAGCTTTAAAACCAATGAGTTTAACCATTAAGACAAATATTAATCAAGTTGATGTTCTTCTAAATGAGAAAAAAGTAGCGGTTAGTGATTCGGAAGATTATACGTTAACACTTGAGCGTCTACCAATTGCGGATTATACGGCGAGTATTTCAGGCACTTACAATGGGAAGTCAGTAGAGCTAAGTAAGGCTTATGACGGTGAGAATAGCTTGTTGGATTTGACTGTTAATTTTAAAACATTCAAAGTAACAAGTAATTTGACTGACGGTGAGCTTTATTTTGATGACACACGCATTGGGACTTTGTCAAACGGTGAGTATGATGTGAGTGATTATCCTTTGACGGATTCTGTGCAAGCTTATGTTAAAAAGAATTATTCAGACGGAGAATTGACATCACAAAAGCAGGCTCTTTCAGGCATTTCTGATGGTGATACGGTGGCTTTAGATGCTGAAAATCTTTTAGATGAAGCAAGCGCTGGTCAGATTCTTGTGTCAGCTTTTGACCAATTGATTTCGTATTTAAGCACGGGTCAAGATTCATCAACTGTCTCTACGGTATTTGAAAATGGAGCGAATAATGAGTTTTATAAAGGCTTAAAAGAGAGCATTAAGGCGAAAATGCAGACAGATACTCGTAAGGCGTCAAGTCTGACTGTGCCAGCCCTCACGCTGACGAGTTTGTCTCAGATTGGCAAGGAGTCCTATCTCGTTAACTTTTCAGCAACTTATGATTTTTATTATGATAAATCAACAGATAGCGAGAAAAATACATCTGGTGATGTTATTCAGACCTTGGAAGGCAAGATGACCTTGAAAAAATCAGGTTCAAGCTATGTTGTGGCTAATTCTGGGCAAAAAAATATCACCGTGACAGGTGAGAATAATCAAGTAAAATCAGATTCAGTATTCCCAGAAAAAATCTTGGGAACATGGAAGGTCGATGATAAGGATGACATCACTTTCAAGTTTGAGGCTGACGGTACGATTACTAAAACAACGAAAGATAATCAGGTCAAAACAGCGAAAGTTACTAAACTTGAAGAAGAGGGGGATAATATTTATCGTTATGTTTACGATGACGGTACCGATACATCAGCCTTTATTACTAGCGGTATTGGCGGTATCGGTGTCAAATATGCCTTCGGTATTAAAATTGATGGGTCACATTTGGAATTAGTCCTTTGGCAAACTGGAACAAATGACGATTTTGATTACAGTAAACCACTTTACGGCAATACATTGACAAAAAAATAGAAAGTTATTCCGTTTAACGATTAAAAAGCGCACAAAGAACGGCATCCCAAAAGTTAGACACAAAATCTAACGATTGGGGTACTTTTGTTTTATGATAAGCCTGCTTCAAAGGTTTTAGATTTGGCTTCAACACTGATTTTTTCGAGGGTAAATGGGTGTGTGAAACTTAATTTGTGTGCGTGTAGCATAAGACGTTTGGTAGGGATTTTGCTATAAAGTGGGTCGCCAATAATGGCATGATTATGAGCTGATAAGTGCACACGAATCTGATGCGTGCGTCCCGTCTTTAAGCGGCATTTGACCAGAGTTTCATTTGGAAAAACTTTGAGGCGGTCAACGATGGTTAAGGCAGTTTGCCCATTTTTGCGGTCAACCACACGCTTTCTACGGTCATGACGGTCGCGCCCAATTTTATCTTGAAAGACTTGGTGTTTGGGTTCGAATTTTCCTTGCACCAAAGCCCAGTATTCGCGAGCAATGTCTTTGTTTTCTAGCAAGTGATTAAGGATTGGCAAGACAAAAGGATTTTTGGTAAACATGACAGCTCCGCTAGTTTCCATGTCTAAACGGTGAATCACATAGCACGTTTGTCCGACATAGGCAGAGACGTGGTTAAGCAGAGCAATTTCATTGGGGTCATTGCCGTGGGTTTTCATGCCTTCTGGTTTGTTGACGATGATGAGGTGTTCGTCTTGATAAAGACAATCAACCAGCTCAGCTTGTCCAAAAGGAATCTCTTTTTTGGGATAATCGTCATCATCAAAAATTAAATGAATCGTGTCCCCAGTTTTGACCAAACTCTGCCAATTAATCATTTCTCCGTTGATACGAAGATGTTTTTTAGTGCGCAAGAAGTGGCGAATTTTTCGTGGAATGAGTAAATGTTCTTCTAAAAGTTCTTTGACCGTGCAGTCTGGATAAGGGTTTTTAAGCGTAAATGATAAAGTCATAGCTCTATTATAGCATGACTACAAGTTAAAACGCACCTTGTTCGGTGCGCTGATAGTTTATTTTGGGTCGTTTTCGTGCAACCAACCGTGGTATGTTTCCAATAAATTAACTGCCATTTGAGTTGCGACTGCCATTGAATAGGCTTCGGTGCCTTCGGCTTCGCTTTCAGAAACTTCAATTTTTGTTTCATCATAAACGGCTTTTAAACTTTCGTGTGACAATGTTTTTTTAAATGCTTCAAATTCTTTGTTCATCGTGAAATCCTTTCTAATACTCGGTAGAAGTATTGTGGGAATGAGTGGCTGTTTGAGACCAGTTGTGCCTGTTTTTCTATGCTTTTATTTTATCACAAAAAAAGGCTAAAATGAAATGAAAATGTTGTATTATTTAAGGAATCCCTTTATCTCTGACGATTTTAAAAGAAATTGATATAATGTAGCTATGACAAAATTAAAAATGATTAAAGAAAAAATTCTTTCTTTGTTTAATGACATCAAGGAGAGAATACCTTCTCACAATCACAGTAAGCGTAACTCATCTGAGGAGGAGTTATCAGGCGCTACTGTCAATGAATTTGAAACAGAAAAAACAGAAGAAAAAGAAGCAACACCAACGTATCAGCGAAGCAAAGGACACCACGAAAAGGTGAAAAAATCGCCTGCTTGGGTGCAAAAAATCTCTCGCTTCATGCCCTCCACCAAAAATCCAATCCGACGTTTCTGGCGTCGCTACCGTATTGGAAAAATTCTGCTTATTTTAACAGGAATTGGTGTTTTAGCGATTGGTTCTTGCCTTTACTTTGTCGCCAAATCAACGAATGTTTCGGATTTGCAAGATGCTTTGAAAGCAACAACTGTTATCTATGACCAAAATGATGACCAAGTTGGTTCGCTTTCAGGTCAAAAAGGAACGTATGTTGAATTAGGCGCTATCAGTGATAACATGAAAAATGCGGTTATTGCAACCGAGGACCGAACTTTCTATGAAAATAGCGGGATTAATTATTCACGTTTTTTCCTGGCTCTGTTCACCTTTGGGCACTTTGGTGGTGGTTCGACAATCACCCAGCAATTAGCTAAAAATGCTTATTTGAGTCAAGAACAGACAATCATCCGAAAAGCTAAGGAATTCTTCCTCGCGCTCGAGTTAACCAAAAAATACACCAAAGATGAAATCTTGACCATGTATCTGAACAACGCTTATTTTGGAAATTCGGTTTGGGGAATTGAGGACGCAAGTCAAAAATATTTTGGCACCAGCGCAGCGAATTTAACCATTGAACAATCAGCGATTCTTGCTGGGATGTTGAAAGGTCCTGAAATTTACAATCCTTATTATTCTATTGAAAATGCGACAAATCGTCGTAATACAGTCCTAAGTGTTATGGTTGATGCTGGTAAAATCACGCAGGAAGAGGCTGATGAAGCTGAGCAAGTTGATATTTCCAGCGAGCTTAACGATACCTACACAGGAACTTCTGACGATTACCAATACGCTTCTTATTTTGATGCGGTTATTCAGGAAGCTGAAGAAACATATGGCTTATCAGAAGATGATATTGTTAATAATGGCTATAAAGTCTACACAGAGCTTGACCAAAATTATCAAGCCAATATGCAAGCTGTTTTTGATAATACGTCTTACTTCCCAACATCAGATTATGACGGTGAAAACGCCCAAGGGGCAAGTGTTGCCATGGACCCATCAACGGGGGCTGTTCGTGGTCTGGTAGGGCGTGTTAGCTCAACCTCTGCAACCTTCCGAAGTTTCAACTATGCGACACAAGCATCACGTAGCCCTGGTTCAACCATCAAACCTCTGGTGGTTTATTCACCAGTGGTTGCCTCAGGTTATTCAATTACAACTGAATTGCCGAATACGGTTCAAGACTACGATGGCTATGCGCCAACAAACTATGGTGGTATTGAGACAGATGACTTGCCAATGTATCAAGCCTTAGCTAACTCCTATAATATCCCTGCCGTTTATCTCTTAAATGAAATTGGTATCAGTAAGGGAATTAGCTACGGTAAGAAATTTGGCTTTAACATGGACAATGTCAGCGAGGAATTGGGGCTTGCACTCGGTGGTGGCGTCACAACGAATCCACTTGAAATGGCGCAAGCCTATTCAACCTTTGCTAATGGTGGTGTGATGCCAAAAGCTCATTTGATTACCAAAATCGAAAATGCTAGCGGTGATGTGATTGCAGAATTTAAGCAATCCAACAAACGTGTCATTAGCCAATCCGTCGCAGATAAGATGACAAGCATGATGCTCGGAACATTCTCAAACGGCTCTGCTATTAACGCTAATGCTTATGGCTACACGATGGCAGGTAAGACAGGTACCGTGGAAGCAAGCTTCGATGAAGACTTAACAAGTGACCAATGGGTAATTGGCTATACGCCTGATGTCGTTATCGCTCAATGGATTGGTTATGATTCGACTGATGAAAATCACTACCTAACCGACGCAAGTTCGGGAACGGCATCGACTATTTTTAGTGCGGTAGCAAGTAGCATTTTACCATATACGGCAGGAACAGAGTTTACCGTCGAAAATGCTTATAGCCAGAATGGATACGACTTAGTTTATAGCACCGATGATTCAACAGATACAAGCAGTAGCAGTTCGTCATCAAGCTCTGACAGTATCCTTGATAAAGTGCAAGAATCCGCACAAAACGCTGGCGACACGATTGGACGAGCGCTTAAAGACGCTTGGGATAGCTTCTCAAGTTGGTTTAACAGCCAGACGAACTAACGAACTTGCCAACTTATCAAAAATATGATAAAATAAAGTCTCGGAGGCATTATGGCACAGAAAAAAGCAAGTTTAGCTTGTACAGAATGTGGAAGCCGTAACTACTCTATCGGAGTTAGTAGTAATCCAAAGCCTGTACGACTAGAAGTTAATAAATTTTGTAAACATTGTAAAAAATACACACTACATAAAGAAACACGTTAATCATTTTGTGTAGTAACTGGCATTCTCAGCTTTAGAGTAATGAGCGGAGATGATAGAAAAAGGAGGCGCCCATGGCATTCATTAAGGAAGTTTTTGCGATTTTGAAAGATACAACATGGCCAAGTCGTAAACAACGTTGGAAAGATTTTATTTCTGTACTTGAATATACAGCATTCTTTACCATTGTTATTTTCATTTTCGATAAATTGCTCTCACTCGGAGTGACAGATTTATTGAATCGTTTTTAAGATTAAGTTTGATTGGAGGTTTTGCAATAGCAAGCTTCTGATTGATGATTAAGTCAAAAGAAGCCTGAGAAGTTCTTTCTCAGGCTTTTTTGTGTACATTTGGCAGCAATTCGTTGACAGCGCTTATTATTTTTCCTATAATAAAATAAAGAAAGACACCCAAAGAGCCTTGTGGGGCTTTTTTATAATGGAGGAAATTATGTTAGATTCATTTGATAAGGGTTGGTTCGTTTTACAAACTTACTCTGGTTACGAAAACAAAGTTAAAGAAACATTGTTGCAACGTGCGCAAACTTACAATATGTTAGATAACATCTTGCGCGTTGAAATTCCAACACAAACAGTTAATGTTGAAAAAAATGGGAAAGTCAAAGAAGTTGAAGAAAATCGTTTCCCAGGTTATGTCTTAGTTGAAATGGTGATGACAGACGAAGCTTGGTTCGTTGTTCGTAACACACCAAACGTTACTGGATTCGTTGGGTCACACGGTAACCGTTCAAAACCAACACCACTTTTGGAAGAAGAAATCCGTTCAATTCTTATCTCAATGGGACAAACTGTTGATATCATTGACACAAATATCAAACCAGGTGATGTGGTTCAAATCATCGACGGCGCCTTTGCAGGACAAGAAGGACGTGTTGTTGAAATTGAAAACAACAAAGTGAAATTGATGATTAACATGTTCGGAACTGAAACACAAGCTGAATTGGAGCTTTACCAAATCGCTGAATTGTAATGATTTTTCACAAGCCTAATGTGTATATTGGCATACATTCTAAAACGCTGAACTCTTAGACGGAATTCAGCGTTTTTTGTATTTGAATGCTATTTTGATTCGGTATCTTCTTTTTCGATTTCTTCGAGGTAGCCTGCGGTCATAATGCTGACAGGGCGTGCAATGATAGCAACGCCGAGGATAGAAGAAATCATTGTGATTAATTTTCCAATTTCAGAAACGGCATAAATATCACCGTAACCTACCGTTATCAAAGAAATGGTTGACCAATAAAGCGCGTCAAAAAAGTTTTTAAAGGTATCTGGTTCAACATTGAAAATAATCAGAGCCGAGATAAAAATGTAGGTAATAACCAAGGCACCAACAATAAATAGTGATTCCTTTTGTTTTTTTGAGCTTGTTCAGACATATTATTGATACTCTCTCGTGCATCAGGACCTTGGAACAAGACCACTTTATCGATCTTAGAAATATCTTCTTTGGGTAAATTTGCTACGGCTTGAATAGAGACCATTGTTCCTAATGAGTGCCCTGTAATCGACATTGTGGCGTTTGGCGCGTGGGTACGTATATCCGTAATTTTTTGGTGCATGGCTTTTGTAGCGAGCTTTGCTTGCGGAATATAAGAATTAAACAATGTAAAGGAACCATTATTCACGACCCAATCGTTAAGCGTTCCCAGAGAAAAACCGTCACTGCCTCGTGTAGCAAAATAGGTGTGTTTAGTCTCGCTATTTAAAGTGGGCGTATCTGTTACAAAATACGAGTTATAACCTGCTTTTTCATCTGTCAAAAGTCCTTTTTGGTATTCTTTTTCTCTACCGAACAAATTTTTTCTTTGATTGTTTTAACTGTATTATCAGGTTGGAGATAGACGGTGCTTGCATCATTTCCATGAGCATCTTTTGCGTTAGGGAATTTGAAAGTTGCATAATTACTGTCTTTCATTTCTTCTAATTGATTGTCGTCAAGATTAGCTAGCATTTTAGACTGAGGGCGACCTTTGTATGAGGCTTGAGATAAATCAGCGTAAATATTGTAGTATTTTTCTAAATCACTCATGGAAAGATTCTCCTTTAATTTATTCTATCAATTTTCTTAGGATTGGATGTATTGTCTACAAAAATATTGATCCAAAAACCATTTAATTTAACTTTTTTTTCATCATAAATATTGACTTTGATTGTTAAAAAATCTTTTGTAAAAGCCATTCCTTTATCTGTTTTTACTGTATTCCACTTGTATTCAACTTCGGATACTTTGTTTCCTTCTGATTTTTTTACATACTCTGTCATTTCTTCTTCATGTGTTTTCAAAAAAGCAATTTGCTTTTCTTTTTCTGTGGGTTCGTTCTTTCTGTTTCCTCCTATGATTCCAATTATGGCAATGCCTACGACTACAAGTAAAATGGCAATCTTTATACGCTGTTTACGTTTCAAACTCTTCACCCCCTTTTTTTATTAACTAAGAACCTGTATTCACAATATCATTTCCATGAGCATCTTTGGCTTTTGAAAAATTAAATGGAACAGATTTACTTGCATTCAAACTATTTCTTTGACTAGGACGTAGCTCTTCATACGGGAAGTTATTGTCTCTAAATTTATATGAGCTTTGTGCTAAATCTGCATAAATATTATACTGTTCTTCTAAATCAGCCATGAGAGTCCTCCTTACAAGTTTATTTTTTGACCAAAGTGTAACGTTGACATAATAGGCATATCATTTTTATCTAGAACTATATCAAGTCGAAAATCTAAATTTAAATTATTATTTACGAAACCAAAAATTTGTATTTTTTTCCCAGCTCCATTAGGAAGTCCATTACCGATAGTTCCTTCATTAACACTATCCCAATTATATTCAACCTCAAATATTTTGTTTCCTTCTGATTTCTTTACATACTCCGTCATTTCCTCTTCATGCTTTTTTAGAAAAGCAATTTGCTTTTCTTTTTCTGTGGGTTCGTTCTTTCTGTTTCCTCCTATGATTCCAATTATGGCAATGCCTACGACTACAAGTAAAATGGCAATCTTTATACGCTGTTTACGTTTCAAACTCTTCACCCCCTTTTTTTATTAACTAAGAACCTGTATTCACAATATCATTTCCATGCGCATCTTTGGCTTTTGGAAAATTAAATGCACAATATCCATTTTTTTCAAGGTCGCTTTTTTGAGATTGAGTTGGTTTTGCGAACATGAAACCTTCTTTTCGTTCAGTGTAAGCTCCTTGTGATAAATCAGCGTAGATATTAGTGTAATTTTCTAAATTCGCCATAAAATTTCATTTCCTTTAATTATTCGATATTTTTTATTTTAGAAGGATTTTCCATGTTGTCAGGAAGGATGTATATTTCAAACTCATCTAAGTTTTTATTGTTGTTACCAAAAATGGCTACTTCAATGGCTAGAGTTTCAGGACTAAAAGCCATACTTTGAACTTTTTTTACGGAATTCCAATTATACTCAATTTCTTTGATATCATATTTTTTTAAAATTACATATTCACTTTTGTACTTTATATATTCCGTCATTTCCTCTTCATGCTTTTTTAGAAAAGCAATTTGCTTTTCTTTTTCTGTGGGTTCGTTCTTTCTGTTTCCTCCTATGATTCCAATTATGGCAATGCCTACGACTACAAGTAAAAGGGCAATCTTTATACGCTGTTTACGTTTCAAACTCCCCCCCCTTTTTTTTTATTAACTAAGAAAAGTATACAAAAAAGGAGAAAATTGAAAAAACTATGTATATACGTCCTTCTATGCACTTCTCTCTTGAATAAATTATAGCATAAAGTCACTAAAGAAAAAAGTTCCTAAACGGGATTACGAAACGTTTAGGGGCTTTTGTGGAGCCCCCCTTCTTTCAAGGGATAAGAGGGGAGAAGCGTTCGTTTTCGAGGCCTTTCCAAGGCCTCGAAACTAGTAATAGCAAGGAAAGTGAAAGGGTATTTGACAAAGGATAATTTCCCTTGATTTAGCTTATAATCGGCGGTTATAAAACGCAAAAAGTAGTCGATAATAAAAATAATCGTTGTGATAGCATCAAGCGTGATATAAAATGACGTCGTTGTCTTGCTTGTCAGTGGTAATAAGCTAACCACGATAGCACAAACCATAAAAATATCGTAACTTTTTTCAACGGTTGTTAGGTTATCAGAAGGTTCAATAATGTTAAAAAGCTGTTTTCTCATGAATGTCTCCCTGATGTTGTTAGGACTATTATAACATAGCAAAAACACTCTAAATAGCATGTTTTTTGGTATAATAAGTAACAAAACGAGAAAGAACGGAGAATGAGGATGTCTGTTGGTTTAGTATTAGAAGGTGGCGGCATGCGCGGCTTGTACACCGCTGGTGTCTTGGATACCTTTTTAGATGCGGGAATTAAGGTGGACGGTGTTGTCTCGGTGTCTGCTGGCGCTCTTTTTGGGGTGAATTTTTTGTCAAAACAAAAAGGCAGAGCCCTCCGTTATAATAAAAAATATGCCTCAAATCCAGGATATATGGGACTTCGTTCATGGTTAAAAACGGGAAATGTGGTCAATAAAGAGTTTGCCTATTACAAAGTTCCGAGGGAATTGGATGTTTTTGACGAGGAAGCTTTTGAAAAATCAGGTGTGCCTTTCTATGCAACGGTAACGAATTTAGCAACAGGAAAAGCTGAGTATCATAAGATTGACAATGTTTTTGAACAAATGGAGTTGCTTCGTGCCAGCTCAGCTTTGCCTTTAGCGTCAAAAATTGTGGAATGGCAGGGGAATAAATACCTTGATGGTGGTCTGTCAGACAGTATTCCAGTCGATTTTGCCAAAAGCCTTGGTTTTGATAAATTGATTGTTGTTTTAACACGTCCAATTGATTACCGTAAAAAGCCAAGTAATGGTCATGTCTATAAACTTTTTTACAGAAAATATCCTAAGTTTGTAGAAGTCGCTTCAAAACGTTATCAACACTATAACGACACCATTGAACACATTAGCAATTTGGAAAATGAAGGCGAACTTTTTGCCATTCGCCCCAGCCAAAATTTGGAAATCGGACAACTTGAAACCACCCCTGACAAATACGAAGAAATTTACCAAATCGGTGTCAAAGATACCAAAGCAATCATGGAACAATTGAAAGATTATTTAGCAAATGACTAAATGAGCATTTGATTTGACTGAAAATTCTTCTTATCAACTGAAAACAGGCATGAAATCCCTTGTGATTTCGCCTTTTTTCTTTATTCTTTTCGTGGTATAATAGTAAGCAACACTAAGAACATGGAGAATAACATGGCAACTTATAATCATAAAGAAATTGAGAAAAAATGGCAGGCCTATTGGGCTGACAATCATACGTTTAAAACAGGAACAGACGCTGATAAACCAAATTTCTATGCGTTGGATATGTTCCCTTACCCATCTGGAGCTGGTCTGCACGTAGGACATCCAGAAGGATACACTGCGACTGATATTCTTAGCCGTTTCAAACGTGCTCAAGGCTACAACGTTCTTCACCCAATGGGTTGGGATGCTTTTGGACTTCCGGCAGAACAATACGCAATGGATACAGGTAATGCCCCAGCTGAATTCACAGCTAAAAATATTGCTAACTTCAAACGTCAAATCAACTCACTTGGTTTCTCATATGACTGGGACCGTGAAGTAAACACAACTGACCCTAACTACTACAAATGGACTCAGTGGATTTTCACAAAATTATACGAAAAAGGTTTGGCATATGAAGCAGAAGTGCCAGTTAACTGGGTTGAAGAATTAGGGACAGCTATCGCCAACGAAGAAGTGCTTCCTGACGGAACATCTGAACGCGGTGGTTATCCAGTTGTTCGCAAACCAATGTGTCAATGGATGCTTAAAATCACAGCTTACGCTGAACGTCTTTTGGAAGATTTAGATGACCTTGATTGGCCAGAATCTATCAAAGATATGCAACGTAACTGGATTGGTAAATCAACTGGTGCTAACGTTACTTTTAAAATCAAAGATACGGATAAAGATTTCACCGTATTTACAACTCGTCCAGATACATTATTTGGTGCGACTTACGCTGTTTTAGCGCCTGAGCACCCACTTGTTGAAGCTATTACAACACCAGAACAAGCGCAAGCAGTTGCTGACTACAAACACCAAGCAAGCCTTAAATCTGACCTTGCTCGTACAGACCTTGCTAAAGAAAAAACTGGTGTTTGGACTGGTAGCTACGCTATTAACCCAGTAAATGGTAAAGAAATGCCAATCTGGATTGCTGACTATGTTCTTGTAAGCTACGGGACTGGTGCTATCATGGCTGTTCCTGCCCACGATACACGTGACTGGGAATTCGCAAAACAATTCGATTTGGAAATCATTCCAGTTCTTGAAGGTGGAAATGTTGAAGAGGAAGCTTACACAGAAGACGGACTTCACATCAATTCTGGTTTCCTAGATGGACTTGATAAAACGCAAGCTATTGACAAAATGGTTGAATGGCTTGAAGCAGAAGGCGTTGGTAACAAGAAAGTGACTTACCGCTTGCGTGACTGGCTCTTCTCACGTCAACGTTATTGGGGTGAACCAATCCCAATCATCCATTGGGAAGACGGTACAACAACAGCTGTTCCAGAGGAGCAATTACCACTTGTATTGCCGGTAACCAAAGACATCAAACCTTCAGGTACAGGTGAATCACCACTAGCTAACTTGACAGATTGGCTTGAAGTGACACGCGAAGACGGCGTTAAAGGTCGCCGCGAAACGAACACAATGCCACAATGGGCCGGTTCAAGCTGGTACTTCCTACGCTACATCGATCCACACAACGATGAAAAATTAGCTGATGAAGAATTGTTGAAACAATGGCTACCAGTTGATATTTACATCGGTGGTGCAGAACACGCTGTGCTTCACCTTCTTTATGCTCGTTTCTGGCATAAATTCCTTTATGATTTAGGTGTCGTTCCAACCAAAGAACCATTCCAAAAGCTCTTTAACCAAGGGATGATTTTGGGAACAAGCTACCGCGATCACCGTGGTGCACTTGTGGCAACTGACAAAGTTGAAAAACGTGACGGTTCAATCTTCCACATTGAAACTGGTGAAGAACTTGAACAAGCACCAGCGAAAATGTCTAAATCACTTAAAAACGTTGTTAACCCTGATGATGTGGTTGAACATTATGGTGCAGATACACTTCGCGTGTACGAAATGTTCATGGGACCACTTGATGCCTCAATCGCATGGTCTGAAGAAGGTCTTGAAGGCTCACGTAAATTCCTCGACCGCGTCTATCGCTTGTTGACAACAAAAGAAATTGTTGCAGAAAATAATGGCAATTTGGATAAAGTTTACAACGAAACAGTCAAAGCTGTAACTGAACAACTTGAAGCCATGAAATTCAATACAGCTATTGCGCAATTAATGGTATTCGTCAACGCTACTAATAAAGAGGATAAACTCTTTGCTGACTACGCTAAAGGATTTGTACAATTGTTAGCACCATTTGCACCACACCTTTCTGAAGAATTGTGGCAAACATTGACACAATCAGGCGAATCAATTTCATATGTTGCATGGCCAACATGGGACGAAGCAAAACTCGTTGAAAACGACGTTGAAATTGTTATCCAAATCAAAGGTAAAGTACGTGCTAAGCTCGTTGTACCAAAAGATTCAAGCCGTGAAGAACTTGAAAAACTTGCCCTTGCTAACGACAAAATCCAAACAGAAATCGCTGGCAAAGACATTATTAAAGTAATTGCGGTACCTAACAAACTTGTAAATATTGTTGTGAAATAGATTTTTGATACAAGTTTGTTAGCTTTATTTCCAACCTCAACCCCTCTCCCAGAGCTTTTGAGTATCATAAAGAATAATATCTTTTTACAAATTCAGTTAAAAAGAGATTTCTGTTTGGAATCTCTTTTTATTATTTATAATTGATTCTTGCATTATGATTGAGAAAATCCAGTCAGAGCAAAATAGTTGTGTGAAAACACACTTTGTAGTAGCATAGCGTTATACGATTCTATATACTGTATTCCAACATCGAAGTAATATAGTATGACGAATTAGAAAGGAAATGTAAATAATGATTGAAATTACATTTTTAAACGCAGGAAACCAAGAACGAGTGGTGACGTTTGACTCATACGAGGAATTCGAACGTTCACAGCAAGCTTGCTCAATCGATATTGCCGACTATTACAAAGTCACTAAGGTCGTTTATAATGGTCATGTACTGGATTATTCAGGAAATTATGGCAACTTATTTTACTACTTTTTAAAATAAGATTTAACACAATATCGTATTTAACGACGTTTTTCATTTGTGAATAAAGACGACTAGTAGATTGTCAAAAATTTATGATAAAATCGCAACAAATTGATTTTAAAACAAGCAAAAAGCCCTAAACAAAGGGCTTTTTCTTATGATGTTTAGTCCTCCCTATAGGGCTCGAACCTATGACCCATGGATTAAGAGTCCACTGCTCTACCAACTGAGCTAAGGAAGGATAAGAAGCTGTATTGGCACCGTGATTCACGATTTGTATTGAACCCGCGATCTACAAGCAGGAGGGCAACTCGCTTCTCCTTAGTTGCTTCCGCGTGTAACGGCTTGCATACTGGAGAAAGACTACTGTTTCCCGAAATACAAATATTTAGTCGGTCAACACATTGATGTGAATTCGTATGCCACAGCAATAACCTATGTATTTATGATAGCATTTTTAAAAAATATTTCAAGGGCAAATCTTATTTTTTAGAAAGCGGTTTTCTTTTTAGGTATTAACAAAAGCTATTAAAATGAGAAAGTCAACATATTATTGTTATTTAGACAGTTCATCAATTCGCTCTTTGTTAGCACCGAGGGCACGCTCGTATTTCCCAGTTTGGTTAGCCTCAAAATAATTTTTTCCGACTAACTTATCTGGTAAATACTGCTGTTTAACCCATTTTTCAGGATAATCATGAGGGTATTTGTAGCCTTGTGCGTTGCCCAATTCTTTGCTGCCAGCGTAATGTCCGTCGCGTAGATGACGTGGAATTGGTAGATTTCCATTTTGATGAAGGTCGCTGATAGCCTTGTCAATCGCTGTATTGGCAGAATTTGATTTTGGTGATAAGGCAAGGTCAATTACGACGTTTGCAATTAAGATACGTGCTTCAGGAAAACCAATTCTTTGGGCAACATCAAGGGCAATGACCGTATGAATTTGAGCGTCAGGATTAGCAAGCCCAATATCCTCGTAAGCAATCACAGTCAGCCTGCGAGCAAGGCTTGGCAAATCACCAGCTTCAATCAGACGAGCGGCGTAGTGAAGACTAGCATTGACATCAGAGCCACGAATGGATTTTTGCAAAGCTGACAGCACATCATAGTGACCATCACCATCTTTATCCATGGTAATATAACTGCGCTGCAAGCTATTTTCAACGGTGTCAAGGCTAATGTGGCGCAGCCCGTTATCATCTGCTTTGGTTGACATGACCGCTAAATCAAGTGAATTAAAAGCTGAGCGTAGGTCGCCGTTGGTTGCCGTTGCAATGAAATCAAGCGCATCGGCATCAATATCAACATCAAAGTCAAATCCGCGCTCTTTATCAGATAAAGCTGTTTGCAAAGCTGTCTTTATGTTATCAGTTGACAAAGGTTCTAATTCAAAAATTTGTACCCTTGAGCGAATGGCTGGCGTCACCGAAAAGAAAGGATTTTCAGTTGTTGCCCCAATCATGATAATATTGCCATTTTCAAGTAAAGGTAGCAAGAAATCTTGTTTGGTTTTATCTAAGCGGTGAATTTCGTCGAGCAGTAAGACCAAACCGCCAGAAAATTTAGCTTCCTCGGCAATTTCTTGCAGGCGCTTTTTGCTGTCTGTTGTAGCGTTGAATGTCCGAAAAGCGTATTTGGTTGTTCCTGCGATAGCGCTAGCGATTGAGGTCTTCCCGATACCAGGAGGACCGTAGAGAATCATTGATGACAGCATATTGGCCTCCACCATACGGCGAATAATTTTTCCTTCACCGACTAGGTGTTTCTGCCCAATCACTTGGTCAATATTCTTAGGGCGCATTCGCAAAGCGAGATTATTTGGCATGAATATCCTCCATATAATAACTGTAAACGAGGTCATCAACGTAAGTATGGTAATCAAGAACACCTAAAATGTCTTGATTTTCTTCAGCAACAAGATAATGTGTTCCATTTTCAAAATCTTTGATGATTTTATCCTTATTTGCAATAGGTAGCGGAGCTGTCGTGTTAAATGTATCCCTTGTTTGTTTTTCTAGTATAACCACTTGTTCAATATCTTCTAGCTTCATTAGTCGTATTTGCATGTCATTTCCCCTTAAGTATGATAAAATAATTGTAACACAAAAGAAGATTGGAAGAAATTTTTAATGGCTAAATTTGGCTTTTTATCAGTATTAGAAGAAGAAATGGACAAGCACTTCACGTTTGATTATGCCATTGATTGGAATAAGAAAAATCATGCGGTGGAAGTGACTTTTATTTTGGAAGCGCAGAATCAATCTGCGGTTGAAACTGTGGATGACCAAGGTGAAATCAGCAATAATGACATCATTTTTGAAGATTATGTGCTTTTTTACAATCAAGCAAAATCAAAAGTTGATGAAGATGACTATTTGGTGACTATTCCATTTGACGCCAAAAAAGGCTTCTCGCGTGAATTTTTAGCCTGTTTTGCTGAAACATTGAACGACGTAGCAACCAAAGGTCTTGATGATTTAATGGACTTTTTAGCAGACGAAAATGCGACTGACTTTGCGCTCGAATGGGATGCTGAAAGCTTTGAAAATGGCAAAGCAGAACTGAAAGAAACAGAATACTTTGCCTATCCGAGGTATTGAGGTGGCAAAAAGAGGTAAAAATATAAACATGTTTCTAATGGATGGCGAGGTCACTGGTAAAATTAAGTGCACGTTGTCCAATTGGACAGGGGTAATTTACAAAATTCCTAGGCTTCAACTAGGAGATTTAAAATCGAGACCTGATATGAAACAAAGTGGTATTTATTTCTTATTTGGCCGTGACGATGATAATTATCAGGATACTGTTTATATTGGTCAAGCAACAACTCGAAAGAATGGCGAAGGCGTTTTGTTACGTATTCAAGAGCACACTAGAGATAATCATTCTGATTACTTTAATGATGTGATTGTGTTGACGACACAAAATGATTCATTTGGTCCAACTGAAATTAGTTACTTAGAGAATCGGTTTACTCAGCTAGCAAATGAGGCGAATCGTGTTGTTGTTCGAAATGGTAATGAACCCAATCCTGGGAATGTAACCGAAGAAAAGCAATCAGAGTTAGATGAAGTCATTGACAATACAAAGACTATCATTGGTGCTCTTGGGTATCGTTTATTTGTTCCAAGAGTTGGTAATGATATATCGACTGATGAGGAACGAACAGAAAAAAATTTTGTTCTAGAGCGTAGGATTAAGCGTTCAGGCAAAAAGATTATTGCATACTGTAAGCAGACAACAGAAGGATTTGTTGTTCTTAAAGATAGTATGGTAGAGATTACAGACGGAAGGGTAATTCCAGAATCTATCCGTGAATTACGACAAGAGTTACAAGAAAAAGGAATTGTCGAAAATGGTATTCTTAAGGAAAGTCAGTTTTTCAATAGCCCATCTTACGCAGCATCATTTGTCTTAGGAATGAATACTAATGGTCGTACTGATTGGAAAGATTCAAATGGATGTACTTTGAAAGAAGTAGAAGAAAATATGTGATAGTTTTAATGCTTGAATAGGAAAAATTATAGTTATTGTAAGGTAAGTATTAATAAAAACAAGAAAGGAAAAAGGACGAGTGTTCATCTTTGAACACGGACGGAAAATTCGGAAAAAAGATAAGCTTGACTAGTGTCAGTCGACACGTCATCAAGCTTCCTATTTTTCAGTCGTTTTCTAGTCGTCCTTTGTATCAGAATTATGAACAAGTGGCAAGAGTTGACTGTTGAGGTCTTGCGTGATGCAGAAGAAGCTGCGTCAAATATTTTAATTGAATTGGGAAGTCAAGGTGTGGCGATTGATGATAGTGCGGACTATCTCGGTCATGTTGGCAAATACGGCGAAGTATTTCCAGAAATCAAACGACTGGAAGCTGTTAAAATCACAGCTTACTACCCAGAAAACGTTGACATTGAGGCTGTTGAAAAAGAGGTGGCTGACCGCTTAGCGGAATTGACTGATTTTGGCATTGATGCTGGTGATGTTCACTACGCAACACAAGAATTGGCAGAGCAAGATTGGGCAGAGAACTGGAAAAAATATTATGAACCAACGCGTATCAGCCATGGTTTAACAATCGTTCCAAGTTGGACAGATTATGAAGCTAGTGAGGGTGAGAAAACAATTTGTCTCGACCCTGGTATGGCATTTGGTACAGGAACTCACCCAACCACAAAAATGAGCCTTTTTGCGCTCGAGCAAGTGCTTCGTGGCGGTGAAACGGTCCTTGATGTCGGTACTGGTTCGGGTGTGCTTTCGATTGCAAGTTCACTACTTGGGGCAAAAGACATTTACGCTTATGATCTTGACGAAGTAGCGGTGCGCGTGGCACAAGAAAATATTGGTTTGAATGCTAATACTGAAAATATCCACGTGGCTACTGGAAATCTTTTGCGAGGTGTTAGCATTCAAGCAGACGTTATCGTGGCAAATATCCTTGCGGACATTTTGGTCAATATGACAGAAGATGCTTATCGTCTTGTCAAAGATGAAGGTTACCTTATCATGTCAGGCATTATTTCTGATAAATGGGATATAGTTCGTAAATCAGCTGAGGACGCAGGTTTCTTCCTTGAAACACACATGGTTCAAGGCGAATGGAATGCTTGTGTTTTCAAAAAGACTGATGATATTTTAGGTGTAATTGGGGGATAAATGCAACAGTATTTTGTAGCAGGACAAGCTCAAGACGTCGTTACAATCACAGATAAAGATACGATTAAGCATATGTTTAACGTCATGCGTTTGACAGAAGGCGACGAAGTTGTCCTTGTTTTTGATGACCACATCAAACGCTTGGCAAAGGTTGTCGATAGTGCTGAGCACCGTTTTGAAATTATCAAAGAGCTTGATAGCAATGTTGAGATGCCAGTTGAAGTGACGATTGCTGCGGGATTTCCTAAAGGTGATAAACTAGAATTTCTTGCGCAAAAAGGAACAGAACTTGGTATGGCAAATCTCTGGGCATTTCCATCTGATTGGTCTGTGGCCAAATGGGATGGGAAAAAATTAGCCAAAAAAACTGATAAGTTGGCAAAAATCACACTAGGTGCTGCAGAACAAAGCAAACGCAATAACATTCCTCAAGTTACTCTTTTTGAGAAAAAAGCAGCTTTTTTAGCAGAACTTGAGCAATTTGATAAGATTTTCATTGCTTATGAGGAATCAGCCAAGGAAGGTGAGACGGCTGTTCTAGCGCGTGAGTTGTCACAAATGAGAGTAGGAGAGAAAATTCTCTTTATCTTTGGACCAGAGGGCGGCATTTCGCCAGAAGAAACCGAAATATTTGAATCAAAAGGTGGTTTGAAAATCGGTTTAGGACCACGTATCATGCGTGCCGAAACCGCACCACTATACGCTTTAGCGAGCGTTAGCTATGCTTTGGAATTGCTGAAGTAGTTAGGAGAAAAATGGAAATAGTTGATACGATTTACAATGATAATTGGGGTCGTTTAGACCCATGGGTATTATCGCGAATGAATGGTAAACCATTGGGCAGAAGCAGATGCGAATGCTGAGCTGACTTTAGATAACTTAGGCTTCGCAACAGAACCTTCTAGTCTTTCTTTCGTCTTTTATTGTTCAAAACTTAATAGTTTTGAACATCAAAATAAGATATGATAAAATCAAAGATAACAACAGGTCATATCTGGTGGTCATAAGTAAAGGAGAAGAATTCATGACAAGTAATCTTACAGAACAAGTATTTTTAAAACCATTGCTAGTCGAAGCAGAACGCTTAGGAACGGTAACTACTAAGAAAAGTTTTTTTGGTGGTACGGTAATTTTTATTGATAAAACAAAAATAGGTGGTCTTATAAAAGATAATGGCAGTTATCTTTTCTCACTTAAACCTACCAAAAGTGGTGAACATATTTTACAAGACTATTTAAGATTAACTGAAAATTTTGGGAAACACGATATTTCATTCACTTTTAAAACACTGACTGGCTTATCTTTTTTGCCACAACTTGTGAAAGCTACTTTTGAAGAATTGAAAAAATGAAATACGGCTATGCACGAGTGAGTACCTTAGACCAAAAATTGGAAAATCAAATCGAGCAATTAAAAGACACCGGCGCAGATCAGTGTCCATATCCTGAACATTGGTTTAATTGATAATACCGCCACAGGACAATTGATTTTTACAATTTTTAGCGCCTTTGCCCAATTTGAACGAGCCTTGATACTTGAACGCACCCAAGAGGGGAAGCGCTACGTGAAAGCCCACGACCCCAAGTTTCGAGAAGGACGACCAAAGAAATATACAAAGGAGCAGTTGCAACTGGCGTATGAGTTAAAACAGCAAGGCTTAACTTACAAGATGATTGAACGAAAAACAGGGATAAGTATCAGTACCCAACAATGAGCTTTCAAGCAGGTGACGAAATAAGACAGTTAAAAGGCAGGACTTATCATGAGTGAGAATTTAACAATTAGTCAGTTAGCTAAAGAACTAAACGTAAGTCGGCAAAAAATTTACAGGTTTTTGGATAAACCAGAAAATAGTCATGTTCATGAGTATATCTATATAAACTCAAAAAAAAATAAAAATGATTAACAATAAAGGTGTCCGATTTATCAAAGAAAATATACATCGGACAGCGAGCGGACAGATTTTTTTATAAAACAGATTG
The DNA here is from genome assembly GCA_934196125.1 of uncultured Streptococcus sp. Taxonomy (GTDB): domain Bacteria; phylum Bacillota; class Bacilli; order Lactobacillales; family Streptococcaceae; genus Streptococcus. The sequence continues at coordinate 21,715 of CAKPVT010000027.1, forward strand.
AACAAAAAGACGCACAAATTCATACATTACAACAAATTATAGAAAAGAATCAAAATTTATTAGACCAACAACAACGCCTTGCCTTGCAGGATAAAAAGCTACTAGAAGAATACAAGGCAGAAATAAACGACTTAAAAGCCCTTAAAATGCCCTCTAGTGAGTTTGAAAAGGCTGATGAATATAATCAATCGGAAGAACAAGAGGAACTTTAAAAAGCAAATAAGAGCCTTAGAGGAGCAAGTAAAAGAAAAAGAAGAAGACCAACGATTAGAACAAGAACAATCTAAAAAATGGTATCAATTTTGGAAGTAGAAAGTCGATTAAAAAGCAAAAAAAATAATCAATATAGACACGACCGTTAGGGAGTTTTCCTAAAGGCAGAACGTCCGATTTTTCAATCGAGGTGTACAAGCGGAGCAACAAGAGCGAACAGGGAGATTTTTTGCTATAATAAAAGTCCTTAAGCATAAGTAAAAGAGAACGACTGAATTAGTCGTTCTCTTTTTTCCATTTTTCAGGTTTTTGTTCATTAACGTAGTGGGCAAACATCGTAAATCGTACGTTTGAAGCTAAAAACATGCCTGATAGAATTAGCGAAAAATCATACGCAGAACAAGGCTTAGATGAAGTCCCAACGCAACACGAGGGTGTCAATTCACAACGTGACAAACGCAAAGAATGGAATGAAGCCGTCCAAGAATTAAGAACGGATAAAGCCGAACACTCAAACACGAAAGAAAAATTCTTTAATCAGTACCGAGTAGAAGCCCTCAAACAATATACGAGCTTTCATGAAAAAGCCGTCATTTCACGCTTAAGTAAAGAATTGCATATGTATATTGACCTAGAAAACTTAGAAGATAAAAAGCGTATGTTGTTTAACTGGAAAAATAGCACGCTGATTAAATGTTGTCCTGATTCAATCGCTTGTTCTGCTTCTGTCAGTTTTCGAGAAGGGGAATAGCCTTTGATTAAATCAATGGGAAAATAGCCTGTTACCAGTCGTGTGGTCTTTTTCGCGACACTACTTTGATTATGACCTTCTAGCCCTGAAATAATCGCTTGCGCCTGTTTTCCAGTGAATACGAAATAGTCATTTTCTAACAATTTCCACCTCTTTTTTTGAACAAGTCTATTTGAACACCTGTTATACCACTAACCCAAAATAGTTCAATAGAGTACACCTTAGTGGGTTAATCGGCTGATTTTATCAATAAACTGACCTTGTGTATTTTTTAGCAACAAAATTTTTCTAAGTATACGAAATCTCCATTTAGAATTTCCTACTGAAAATGACCAAATAACATCTAAGAATAACCCATTCTTAATTTTCTGATTTTCAATTTTTTCCCTGTCATAACAAACTTTGTCAATTATTTTCGTTAAAAAGAAATTTAAAAATAAAATAATTAATTTTTTGTCATCAATAAGGAGTATTACTTTACTGGTTGTCCCTGATATACTTTGAGACTCTGCATAACAAAAGAACATTTCTTGGCTCATCTCATATTTAGCTAACGACATTAAATTTCTTTTAGTTAAAAATATAATCATTCCACGTCCTCACCTTTTAAGTAAATTTTTTATTTTTTGAACTGTTGGAAGGAAACTCGGGGTTTTAATCCCGAGTTTCCTTCCAACGGTTTTCTTACTATTTTTATATTACTTTAATTATCCTATACTTTTTCAACTTTTTTTCAAGTGTAACATCTTTAAAACCCTTTACAGCTAGGGTTAAGTACCTTGTTACCTGTGCTTCTCGTAAGAGTTTTCCCTCTAAAAAATTGGTATAGTTTTTTTGAGGTGACACCGACTAAACATGCAGTTTTACTGGTCTAACTCTGGTAGTGTCACTCCCTCCCCCCCAATGTGCATCCGCACTACTCACCCTCTTACGCTTCGCACGAGGCCTACGTTTACGCTACTGCACAGTCCAAAAAGCAATCCTCACTTGCCATAATCACAAGCTACGCTAAAAGTAAATTAAATAATTACACTGTCCATAAAATATATTATAAAATAATTTTTTTTTAGTATTTCTAGGACTAAAGTCTGATTTTTTAAATGCAATTAATTCTCATTGATTCAAAAAGAAAAAAGACAATCTCTCTACTAAGAAATTGCCTTTAGAACATTGAATATCCCTTATTGAAGTTATTCAATCTATCATTTTATAGGGAATGTTATTTTATCAAATTATTTTTTCTCATTCAAATTTTATGAGCACTTCCGAAAATCGGAAACCTCAGACAAAAAAGAAGGAGCTAAATGCTCCTTCCGACTTTATCAGAAAGAAATAATAGACCATTGGAAAATGAAGTGCGGGGTAATAATAAGTGCTCTCAATTTCCTTTGTGTTATTTCTCTAAAACAAAGTATAACAAACTCTTTGAAATGTTGTCAAAAAAACTGAGACCTTTTCAACGTATCTCAGCTCTTTTAGTAAATTACTGAAAGTAAAAATTGAAATAATTTATATCAAACAAAATATATTATACTAAATCAAAAATTTAGAAGTCAAATATTTTATTAAATACTTAATTAATCAAGAAGTTCCTTTTCAAGTTTTTCAAACTTTTCTAATTCTTTTTCATCATATTTATCGTATTTTCCTATTTCGTGTAATAAACGTTTAATTTCGTGAAAAGCTTTTTTTTCTGTATGCCATTTTTTAAAATGATGTTTACGTTCATCTTCATTAATAGAATCAAGCTTTTCGAGATCTGAATCTAATTTTTCAATTGTTTTAGAAATTTTTTCTACAACTTTTTCTTCTTTTGCTACATAATTTGTCATAAGAATTCTCCTTACTTAAAAATGATATTATATAGAATAATAAAAAATAATCGTAATGTCAAGTAATTTGTGCTATGCCAAATACTCATATTTTACGTTAGTCTTTTAAATACAAAAAACGGTTCTGTTGCAAAGTTTTCCAAAAAATCTATTTTAGTGTAAAATTGAGAAAAAAGACAGAGAAGACAGAGTAATGAATCATTTTAAAGGCAAACAATTCAAAAAAGACGTCATTATTGTCGCTGTTGGTTACTACCTGCGTTACAATCTAAGCTATCGTGAAGTTCAGGAATTGTTATATGATCGTGGAATAAATGTTTGTCATACTACGATTTATCGTTGGGTGCAAGAGTACAGCAAAGTCCTCTATTATCTTTGGAAGAAGAAAAATAGACAATCCTTCTATTCATGGAAAATGGACGAAACCTATATCAAAATTAAGGGACGTTGGCATTATCTTTATCGTGCAATTGATGCGGACGGCTTAACCTTAGATATCTGGTTACGAAAGAAACGGGATACGCAAGCAGCCTATGCTTTCTTAAAACGACTCCATAAACAGTTTGGTGAGCCGAAAGCAATTGTGACCGATAAAGCACCTTCTCTTGGCTCCGCCTTTAGAAAGTTACAGAGTGTGGGTTTATATACTAAGACAGAGCACCGAACTGTGAAGTATCTTAACAATTTAATAGAACAAGACCATCGACCTATTAAACGACGGAATAAATTTTATCAAAGTCTCCGTACAGCCTCTTCCACGGTTAAGGGCATGGAGACCATTCGAGGAATATATAAAAAGAACCGAAGAAATGGAATGCTCTTCGGCTTTTCGGTGTCTACTGAAATCAAGGTATTAATGGGAATAACAGCCTAAGATATTTGGAGTTCAGAGAGGGCGCGTTTGAGTTTCAAACTTCGCAACAGAACCTTATAGCACATTTTTGGCTGTAATGGAAGTTTTTTTAAGACAAGAGAGGACAAACTCTTGCTAGTTTTTACTAGAAATAAAGGGACAGGTTATATGCCAGCCGATTCTATAAAATGGCGTTGCGGACATAAGCAAAGGTTACTCTCATGACTTTGTGTCCTAAGGGTGGTGGCGACCATTAACGGCTAGGGTGGCAAACAGGATTCCGAAAGAATCGGTAGTTGTCATTCAATGCTACGATTGGGCTGTTTGATCGTAGGGAATGATGATGTGTGTAAGCACCAACTCATGAGAGATGTTACTAGTGACTCCAAGGCGTCGGCATGACGTTAGCCCCCTAACAGGTTGTACTCTGATCGATGTTTCATTTTTTTGAAATGTCGTTCTTAGGGTACAACTATGCCCAACACCAAAACGCACAACAATCAGTTAGAAATTCAGGGTGTAGAAAAACAACTGTTTTTTTCTGTTTTTTGAAAAAAGTTAAATAATATTGGGTTATTTTTTAAAATTAAGAGTAAGGAATAGATAAGGGGGTACAGGAAGTATATAAACAGAAATATACAATAAAAGAAAATATGAATATTACTAAAATTTTAGGATATAGAACACAGATAAAAAACTACATAATAAAATTAGGTTGGGAAAATATGGTAAAATGATATTGAATAGAAATAAGATGGTTATTATTATCAATAATCTAATGGATATTCTGTTAAAAAGAGTTTAGAAAATCTATAGAAAATTGTAATTTAAAATGTAAAATTCGGTTTGATATAATGTATTTGAATTATTTAAGAGAGGAAAATAAGTTATGTTTAGTTTAATTATTGGATCTATTAGTTTATTGATGTTTGTGTATTTTTTCAAAAAAGAACCAAATCAGTTTAAAAATATTTTTTTACTAATGGTAAGTTTTTATTTTGGAGTAAAAGGGATATTTTTTTGTGGAGAAAGTTTTTCCCTACACTAAACCCAGATGGAGCAAGTTATGTAGAAACTAATAGTGGAACTATTTATTTTTCAATTTTTATTGTTTTTATATTGATACTAATAGTTTTTTCTTGGTATCTATGGAGTAATTTTTTTACATTAATAAGAAAAGAAGGCCTTTTGTTATCCTATTATATATTACCTTTTTCAGCATTATCTATATATATATATGGATTTTTTTGAGACTTACGTATAGAAATAATTTCTTACAAGAAATTTTTAATTCGATAATTTTATATATTCCATTATTGTATTTTTCTTATTTTCTCTATACTAAATTATATTTAAGATTAGTAAAAATTGAAGATCCTGATTACATAATTATTCATGGTGCAGCATTGATAAATGATTTACCAACACCATTATTGATGAAACGGCTAGATAAAGGTATAGAAGTATTTAATAATTATAATAAAAAAGCCATAATCATTGTTTCTGGTGGTCAGGGAAAGGACGAGATTTTTTCAGAAGCAGAAGTAATGAAAAAGTATTTATTGAATAAAGGTATTCCTGAAGCTAAAATTCTTGAAGAAAATCAATCTCGTAATACTTTTGAAAATCTCTTATTCTCTAAAAGACTTATTTCAGGATTAAATAAACGAGTTATAATTGTAAGTAATGAATATCATATACTTCGTTGTGTGATTTATGCAAAAAATATTGGTTTTAAAGCTGTAGTGGGTGTTCCCAGTAAAACGGTAAGATATTATAAGATTTTTGGAGAGTTTAGAGAAGTTGTAGCTTTTATAGTGAGATATAAAACATTATTTCCCATTTATATTTTGTTATCGATAGTTACTTTATATTTAGATTATTTTATGAATTAGCCGAGAACACCTGTGATTTTAATCATGGGTGTTCTCGGCTTCTGTTGTGACCTAGCTTTAGCTAGGTTAAACAACTGACAAATATAAACAAAATAATACAATTCGTATTATAAGAGTCCCCGTTTTTCTAACGATTCTACATAGAGACTATGTTGACTGAACTGCACCCCAAAAGTTGGACAGAAAAAATCTAACTTTTGGGGTGTTTTTGTATGAAATTGAGTTACGAAGA
>CAKPVT010000028.1 GCA_934196125.1 uncultured Streptococcus sp.
TAGCTAAGGTCTTAAAATTGGACGTGTCACAAATAACTAAAGCTGATATGTCACGATTAATAAGCATGAATGGTAATAATGCTGGTATTGCGAGTTTAGCGGGACTTCAATACGCTTCGAATTTATCAAATCTAGATTTGAGCAATAATCAAATCTCTGATCTCACTCCTTTACAGCATTTATCGAAGTTAACAAAACTATATTTGGACAAAAATCAAATTACTGATATCACTCCTTTAAGGGATTTATCGAATTTATCAAGTCTAGGTTTGAATGGTAATCAAGTCTCTGATCTCACTCCTTTACAGCATTTATCGAATTTATCATTTCTAGCTTTGGGCGAAAATCAAGTCTCTGATATCACTCCTTTAAGGGATTTATCGAATTTATCATTGCTAAACTTGAATGGTAATCAGGTATCTGATCTTACTCCTTTACAGCATTTATCGAATTTATCAAAGCTATATTTGGGCAAGAATCAAATCACTGATATCACTCCTTTAAGGGATTTATCAAATTTATCACTTCTAAACTTGGATAGTAATCAGGTATCTGATCTTACTCCTTTACAGCATTTATCGAATTTATCAGTGCTATATTTGGGCAAGAATCAAATCACTGATATCACTCCTTTACAGCATTTATCGAATTTATCAGTGCTAACTTTGGGCTATAATCACATCTCTGATCTTACTCCTTTAAGGGATTTATCGAATTTATCAGAGCTATATTTGATGTTTAATCACATCTCTGATCTCACTCCTTTACAGAATTTGAATTTAACACAGTTTTCTGCGTCAGACCAAACCATTACACTTCCAACAATTTATGTTTTAAACAAGCAACCCTATTCAGCTTCAGTACAAACAGCAATAAAAAATCTAAATGGAACTACGCCGACTATTTCTCCACAAAATAATGATACATGGACAGGTGTTTATAATTCAGGAAAAGTGGAGTGGTCTAGTGCTAATCAAGTTCCGGAAACAGGAGATTTAGTTCTTACTTGGACTGACCAGAATACCCCTTTCACAGGGAAGTGTGTCCAACCTTATGTTTTGAGCAAAGCTAGTATAACTGCACATAACTCGACAATATATGTAGGAGATAATTGGCAAGCTAGAGATAATTTTGATTCAGCACTGGATCATGATGGAAATCCTCTAGACTTTTCTAAAATCGCAGTATCGGGAACAGTAGATACTAGTCGCCCCGGTGTATATTCCGTTGTATATAGCTATGACGGTTTAGAAGAAAAGGTAGAAGTGACAGTAGAAGAGAAACCATCTACTTCTGAGCCTTCTAAAGGAGAGGTGACACCAGAAGAGAAACCATCTGCTCCTGAGGCTTCTAAAGGAGAGGTGACACCAGAAGGGAAACCATCTACTCCTGAGCCTTCTAAAGGAGAGGTGCAAAGTAAGAAAGAAAAAGCATCAAAAAAATTACCAGCGACTGGTGAGAAAGATACCAAAATTTTAAGTGCAATTGGTTTAGGAATCTTGGCTATCTTGGCTATCTTGGGAACTTATATTAGTAGAAAAAAACGAAGTGATAGCTGAAACAATGGCTCGTCATTTTACCTGAATTGACTGACAGAAGGGAAATATATTTAGTTTTCCTTTCTGTCATGTTTTAGCGGCTCTTTGTCAACTGCAGTGGTGCACAATATCCACAAAATACAGGATTTGATTTTAAAGCAGAAGGTGTTTATTCTAAAGACGGTTTTGTTGCAGATGTTCTTGAAGGAATGACACGTATTTCATTTGATAATCCTGGTGGTTGAGATAGCGCAAATCTCTATGCTTATTATGGTAATCCAGTCCAAATGCCACTTGGTGCGTGGCCTGGTTAAGCCATGACAAAAGATGCTCAAGGTAATTTCTATATTGATCTCCCAGAGGAATACCTTGATTTAAACGTTACAATCATCTTTAGGCAACCTAGTACTAGTAACCAATTCCCAGCTAGTATCGGCTTTGATTTGGTAAAATCAAGCAATTATAACAAAGATGGTTTGAAATGATGATAGGACTTCTGATGAGAACTAGTCCTTAACACTCTTCCTTGAAGAAGTAGCTTTACCCCGAGCTACTTCTTTTTTATGAGAAAATCAATCTTGCTATCAGTTAAACACTAAAAAATGATAAAAGTTGACCTGTTAAATTCTTGAGATAGCGGGGATGAGTGTTGTAAAGCGTACAGTAGCGGGCTTTATTTTATTATGGTATAATAGCCTTGATATAATTAGTTTGAAAGAAGATTTATATGTACGTTGAAATGATAGATGAAACTGGTCAAGTTTTAGAAGCAATTAAAAAACAAACCCTTGATTTATTACAATTTGCAGCTGAAAAGACAGGTAAAGACAATAAAGAAATGGCCGTGACTTTTGTGACAAATGAACGTAGTCATGAGTTGAACTTGGAGTACCGTGACACAGACCGTCCAACAGATGTTATCAGCTTAGAATACAAACCAGAATCAAGTCTGTCATTTTCAGAAGAAGACTTAGAAGAAAATCTTGAACTGGCTGAAATGCTAGATGAATTTGATGCTTACATCGGTGAATTATTCATTTCGGTTGATAAAGCGCGTGAACAAGCAGAAGAATATGGACATTCATTTGAACGTGAAATGGGATTCCTTGCAGTACATGGCTTTTTACATATCAATGGTTATGATCATTACACCCCTGAAGAAGAAAAAGAAATGTTTACTTTACAGGAAGAGATTTTAACTGCCTATGGACTCAAGAGACAATAATTCACCTAAAAAGTGGAAAAATCGCACGTTAGTAGCGAGTATGGAATTTGCCATTACAGGTATTATTACAGCCTTCAAAGAAGAAAGAAACATGCGCAAGCATATGGTTTCAGCTATTTTGGCGATTATAGCTGGCGCTGTTTTTCGAATTTCGGCGATTGAGTGGCTCTTTTTGCTACTGGCAATCTTTTTAGTCATCACGTTTGAAATCATTAATTCGGCGATTGAAAATGTGGTTGATCTTGCTAGCAATTATCATTTTTCAATGTTGGCTAAAAATGCTAAGGATATGGCAGCAGCTGCGGTTTTAGTCATTTCAGGCTATGCTGTTTTAACAGGATTGATTATTTTTGTACCGAAAATTATTGCCTTGATTTTTGGTGAATAGCCAAAACTTAGTTAGAGAGAATTGAAAGGAGTAGGGCGTTTAACGTCCTTTATATCATATGTTTAAATCAGGTTTTGTAGCGATTTTAGGTCGCCCAAATGTTGGGAAATCAACATTTTTAAATCATGTTATGGGGCAAAAAATTGCTATCATGAGTGATAAAGCTCAAACAACTCGTAATAAAATTATGGGAATTTACACGACGGATACGGAACAGATTGTCTTTATTGACACACCTGGGATTCATAAGCCCAAAAATGCACTTGGTGATTTCATGGTGGAATCTGCTTACAGCACTCTTCGTGAAGTTGAAACAGTCCTTTTTATGGTGCCTGCTGATGAAAAGCGTGGTAAGGGTGATGATATGATTATCGAGCGCTTGAAGGCTGCTAAAATTCCTGTTATCTTAGTCATTAATAAGATTGACAAAGTGCACCCAGACCAACTTTTGGAACAAATTGATGATTTCCGTAGTCAAATGGATTTCAAAGAAATTGTGCCAATTTCAGCTCTTCAAGGGAACAATGTTGAAACATTGATGAACATTTTGAAAGATAATTTGGAGGAAGGGTTCCAATATTTCCCTGAGGACCAAATTACTGACCACCCAGAACGTTTCTTGGTGTCAGAAATGATTCGTGAAAAAATCTTGAAATTGACTGAACAAGAAGTGCCACATTCTGTTGCGGTTATCGTTGAGTCTATGAAACGTGACCCTGAAACGGATAAAGTGCATATCCGTGCGACAATTATGGTTGAACGTGATAGCCAAAAAGGGATTATTATCGGTAAGCAGGGGGCAATGCTCAAGCAAATCGGTAAAATGGCACGTCGTGATATTGAAATCATGCTTGGTGACAAAGTTTACCTTGAAACATGGGTTAAAGTTAAGAAAAATTGGCGTGATAAAAAACTTGACCTTGCTGACTTTGGTTACAACGAGAAAGAATATTAAGCGTAGCCTAGGTAGCTTTGTCAAAGATAACACTAAAGCAGAGTGTTTGCTTAAAAGCAGCACTCTGTTTTATAATAAGCGTAGAAATGCTCAATCAAGAATTAAATGAATTTTAGAAAGGAGAGGGATTTGTTCGTGTTACATTGAACACGGACTAAAGGCTGTGTAAAATAGATAGATCATCAGAAATCAGGATTTCTGATGACCTCCTAATTTTACTTTGCCTTTTACGTCCTTTGTATCAGAAATATGCCTGAATTACCTGAGGTTGAGACGGTTAGACGTGGCTTGGAGAGTCTGATTGTTGGTCGAAAAATTGTAGCTGTTGATGTTCGTGTGCCTAAGATTGTCAAAACAGATTTGGTGGCATTTGAGACTGAGATTTTGTGGCAAATGTTTCAGAATATTGGAAGGCGTGGAAAATATTTACTATTAATGTTGGATAAGCAGGTGATCATTTCTCATTTGCGAATGGAAGGTAAGTATTTGCTTTTTCCAGAACAGGTGCCTGATAACAAACATTTTCATGTTCTTTTTCAACTTGATGATGGGTCAACATTGGTTTATCAAGATGTTCGTAAGTTTGGAACAATGGAGTTGCTGTATCCAAATCAGATAGAGGCTTATTTTCAAAAGAAAAAGCTTGGTCCTGAACCGACAAAGGGAATATTTGACTTATCAGACTTTACTAGAAAATTGAAAGCTTCCAAGAAGATTATCAAGCCTTATCTTTTAGACCAAACCTTGGTTGTGGGGCTTGGAAATATTTACGTTGATGAGGCGCTTTGGGCAGCGAAAATTCACCCAGAGCGTGTCAGTTTAAGTTTGACAGATTCGGAAATAGCTTTGTTGCATGGCGAGATTATTCGGATTTTGCAGCTAGGAATTGCTAAAGGTGGAACAACAATCAGAACATATCATAATGCCTTTGGTGAGGATGGCAATATGCAACAGTTTTTGCAAGTTTACGGTAAGACGGGCGAACCTTGCCCACGTTGTGCAACGCCGATTGAAAAAATCAAAGTAGGAGGTCGTGGGACACATCTTTGTCCTGCATGTCAAAAACGATGACAAAAATTATTGGAATCACGGGCGGAATTGCTTCAGGAAAATCAACAGTTGTGGCTGAAATTCGAAAGCAGGGCTATCAGGTTATTGATGCAGATCAAGTTGTGCATGAATTGCAAAAAAAAGGGGGCAAGTTGTATCAAACTTTAGTTGAATGGCTTGGAAATAACATCCTGCAAGAAAACGGAGAGCTTGACCGTCAAAAATTAGGACATGCTATTTTTGGAAATAAAGAGGTGATGGCAAAATCGTCAAGGTTGCAAAATGAGATTATTCGCCAAGAATTAGCTAATCGTCGGAATCAATTAGCCCAGACAGAGGAAGTTTTTTTCATGGATATTCCGCTGTTGATTGAGCTTGATTATATGGATTGGTTTGATGAGGTCTGGTTAGTTTATGTTGATGAAAAGACGCAGTTAGACCGTTTAGTGGTGCGAAATCATTACACGCGTTCTGAAGCACAAAAGCGCATAGTGAGTCAGATGTCAACAGAAGCTAAAAAAGCTTACGCTGATAAATTACTAGACAATCGTGGTAATCTACAAGCGCTAAAAGGGCAGGTTGACCGATTGTTACACACATTATCGGACTGATTTTTAGTTTTATTTTTAGTGATTAAAAAAACAATACTTGTATAGGCAACTTTCTTTCTCATTTGACTAATATTGTGCTATAATGTAAGCTATTTTGACAAACCAAACTAAACCTTGAAATAAAGCCTATTTTAAAAGGTTTTTGAATTTATTGAAACGATTTTTTTGGTATTTTTTGGAAACAGAACTTGCGGGTAGCTTGGCTTGGTAACTTTTTTATTGGGGCAAGCTTTTCACTTGTCATGCCTTTTATGGCTTTATATGTTGAACAACTTGGATCACCTAAAAATAAGGTAGAATGGTATGCTGGTTTAGCGGTGTCACTATCAGCTTTGACTTCGGCTCTTATTGCTCCAGTATGGGGACGTTTGGCAGACCGTTATGGTCGTAAACCAATGATGGTAAGAGCGAGTTTGGTGATGACTTTTACCATGGGGGTTAGCTTTTGTTCCTAACGTTTTTTGGTTATTAGTCTTGCGTATCTTGAACGGTTTGTTTTCTGGTTGTATCCCTAATTCAACAGCCTTGATTGCCAGTCAAGCTCCCAAAAATCGTTCAGGTTATGCACTTGGAACACTAGCAACTGGTGTTATCGGTGGTAGTTTGGTAGGACCGTTATTGGGTGGTGTTCTTGCTGAAATCTTGGGTATTCGTCAAGTTTTTCTTTTGGTCGGCTTTATTTTATTGATTTGTAATCTGATGACCGTTTTTTCTTGTTAAAGAAGATTTTCAACCAGTTACTAAGGCAGAAGCTCTGTCAACACGTGAGCTATTCTCCTCAATTAAGGATAAGCAAATTTTAATTGGTCTTTTTGTGACTAGCATGATTATCCAAGTATCAGCACAATCTATACTAGGATTTTCAAGTATGCTCTCAAGCTCGACTCTTGGGAGAATTGGTGATAGAATAGGTAATCATAGATTACTTTTGATTGCTCTATTTTATAGCTTTAATATGTATGTGCTTTGCGCCCTTGCTCAGAATTCATTGCAATTAGGTATTGTCCGCTTCTTATATGGTTTTGGTACAGGTGCGTTGATGCCGAGTATCAATTCATTGTTGACTAAAATCACACCACGTGAGGGAATTTCACGTATTTTTAGCTATAATCAATTGTTTATGAATATGGGACAAGTTATTGGACCTTTTATTGGATCAGAAATCGCAACTGGTTTGGGATATCGTTCGATTTTCTACGTGACTAGTCTTATTGTTTTTGTAAACTTTGTCTGGAGCCTTATTAATTTTAGAAAATACTTGAAAGTTAAGGAAATCGTGTGAGAATAAAGATTAATTTAAAATGCAGCAGTTGTGGCAGTAAGAATTATTTGACAAGTAAAAATAAAACAACTCATCCAGAGCGTATTCAGGTCTTAAAATATTGTCCGAAAGAGCGAAAAGTGACCTTACATATTGAAACTTAGGAATTTTTATGTTAGAATAATCAAGACCATAGTGTAGGAAAGGAATAGAACTCAGACTGAAAGTGTCAAATCATGACCAATTCAATTGATTTGAAAATAACTTTCTGACGCGTTCTTAGTGAAAAAAGATGTACAATATACTACTGACAACTTTGCTGGTATTATCTGTTATTATTGTGATTGCTATTTTCTTGCAACCACAAAAAAATCCAAGTAGCAATGTATTTGATAACAGCGGTTCAGAAGCTTTGTTTGAACGTACTAAAGCGCGTGGCTTCGAAGCGTTTATGCAACGTTTTACAGCAGTTCTAGTTTTCTTTTGGCTAGTAATTGCTTTGGCGCTAACGATTTTATCAAGTAAATAGATAGCAGCTAACGAGGCTAAATAGTGGCTTACGTTGGCTGCGCATCTTGAATTTTGTACGAAAATTCATGGGCTGGTCACTCAGCTCATTTTTTATTATGAAGTCGTAAAAGTCTTGTTTACGACTTATTAGAATGAAGTAGAATACGAGAGGAAAATTATTGAGTTAAGCCTAGCTAGGCATTTTATGTCCGATTTTTACTAGGAATACTTACAATCACAAATTATGAACGAAAAAATTATTGCTTATTTAGAGGAGCATGGAAAAGTCAATATTAATGAATTGGCTGCTGGGCTAGACATGGCTGGCGCTGAAAAATTTCCAAAGCTTATCAAAGAGATTTCAAAATTGGAAAGTCAAGGAAAGCTGCGTTTTGATGACCATGGGAACCTTGCTCTTCGTAAAAAAATAGAGAAGAAAAAAGAAATCACCGTTACGGGTGTTTTTCGTGCTAACAAAGCTGGTTTTGGTTTTTTAGCGGTTGACGAAAATGAAGATGACATGTTTGTCGGACGTAATGACGTTGGTCATGCGGTTGACGGAGATACGGTTGAAGCGGTTGTTAAAAAGCCAGCTAATCGCTTGAAAGGTACAGCTGCTGAGGTTCGCATTGTCGGCATTGTTGAGCGTAGCTTAAAAACGGTTGTTGGGAAATTTATTCTTGATGACGAAAAACCAAAATACGCTGGTTACATTAAATCCAAAAATCAAAAAATTCAACAAAAGATTTATATCAAGAAAGAGCCTGTTTTGCTTGACGGCACTGAGATTATCAAGGTTGACATTGATAAATACCCAACACGAGGCCATGATTATTTTGTTGGCCATGTGCGTGACATCGTTGGACACCAAGGTGATGTTGGTATTGATGTGCTTGAAGTCCTTGAATCAATGGACATCAAATCAGAATTCCCAGAAGATGTTATGGCTGAAGCTAATGCAGTTTCAGATGCGCCGTCTGAGAAAGACATGGTTGGGCGTGTTGATTTGCGTAATGAAATCACCTTTACCATTGATGGTACAGATGCCAAAGACCTAGATGATGCTGTTCATATTAAATTGCTCAACAATGGTAATTTTGAGCTTGGTGTTCATATTGCGGACGTTTCATACTATGTCACAGAAGGCTCTGCGCTTAATCGTGAAGCCGTTGCTCGTGGGACATCAGTTTATGTGACTGACCGTGTAGTTCCAATGCTACCTGAACGTTTGTCAAATGGTATTTGTTCGTTAAATCCTAATGTTGACCGTTTGACACAATCATGTTTAATGGAAATTGACCGCAATGGTCACGTTGTTAATCACCAAATTTGTCAATCAGTCATTAAGACAACTTTCCGTATGACTTACAGCGATGTCAATGACATTATTGCTGGTGATGAAGAATTGATTGAGCAATACCAACCAATCGTTGACTCTATTCATCATATGACTGCTCTTCACAATATTCTTGAAACCATGCGCATGCGCCGCGGTGCTCTTAACTTTGATACGAGTGAAGCCAAGATTATTGTTAATGATAAAGGAATGCCAGTTGATATTGTGCTTCGTCAACGTGGTATTGCTGAACGCATGATTGAATCTTTCATGTTAGCAGCTAATGAAACAGTTGCAGAGCATTTTGCAAAACGTAAATTGCCATTTATTTACCGTATCCATGAAGAACCAAAAGCTGAAAAATTACAAAAATTCCTTGATTATGCTAGCATTTTTGGCGTTCAAATCCATGGTACAGCTAACGAAATCACTCAACAAGCTTTGCAAGATTTCATGGCAAAAGTAGAAGGTAAACCAGGCGTAGAAGTGTTAAACATGATGCTTCTTCGTTCAATGCAACAAGCGCGTTATTCTGAACATAATCACGGACACTATGGTTTGGCTGCGGAGTACTATACTCACTTCACAAGTCCGATTCGTCGTTATCCTGATTTGCTTGTTCACCGCATGATTCGCGAATACACACAACTCACTGATGAGAAAATCGAACACTTTAGCAATGTGATTCCAGAATTGGCAACGTCATCTTCAACCCTTGAACGTCGCGCTATTGATGTTGAACGTGTCGTTGAAGCCATGAAAAAAGCCGAATACATGGAAGAATACGTTGGTCAGGAATTTGACGGTGTGGTTGCTAGTGTCGTGAAATTTGGGATGTTCATCGAATTGCCAAATACAATCGAAGGGCTTGTTCACATCACAACTCTACCAGAATTTTACAATTACAACGAACGTACATTGACCCTTCAAGGCGAAAAATCAGGAAAAGTTTTCCGTGTTGGTCAACCGATTAAAATCAAATTAACACGTGCCGATAAAGAAACTGGCGATATTGACTTTGAATACATTCCAAGTGAGTATGATGTGGTAGAGAAAGTTAAAAAATCACGCAAAGACCGTTCTGGTAAAGAAAAACGTCGTCCAAAAGCGGATAACCACAAAGGTTCAAAATCAAACAAACCACGAAATCGTAAATCTTCCGCTTCAACTTCTAAAAAGTCAGGCAAGAAACCTTTCTATAAAGAAGTTGCTAAGAAAAAATCACGTAAAGCTAAAAAATAAAACTGTTAATTAAGATAATCACTAATTTTCAAGAGAGGTATCTAATATGCCAAAAGGTGACGGAAATGTCGTTGCACAAAATAAAAAAGCGCGTCATGACTATAACATCGTTGATACAATTGAAGCAGGGATTGTTCTGACAGGAACAGAAATCAAGAGCATTCGCGCTGCACGTATTCAGCTCAAAGATGGCTATGCCCAAATCAAAAATGGTGAACCTTGGCTGATTAATGTCCATATTTCACCTTTTGAACAAGGAAATATTTGGAATCAAGACCCTGAGCGCACTCGTAAATTATTGCTAAAAAAACGCGAAATCGAAAAATTATCAAATGACCTAAAAGGAACAGGGATGACCCTTGTACCACTTAAAGTCTATTTGAAAAATGGCTTCGCTAAAGTTTTGCTTGGTGTGGCAAAAGGGAAGCATGATTATGACAAACGTGAGACCATCAAACGTCGTGAACAAGACCGAGACATCAAACGCCAAATGAAAAATTTCAATGCAAGGTAAATAGGGAATACTTACAGAGAATTTTAAGTCTGTGATAATCGTTAAAAGAGGTTGGAACAATAGGTTCCAACCTCTTTATAATTTTCGATGAGCCATATTGAGCAAAACCTCAACAAAAATCATAGTGATAGCCTGCGTATCTACAATAGATTGTTTTGAAATGGAATTTCCAGGAAGAGTAATGACATGATTAAAGTATTTCGCGGCAGCAACGTGCTCATTTAATGTAATCAGATAGGAATTCTGTGGCATATTTTTTGAAACAGCACTTAATGTGTTATTGAAATTGGTTGACGACCCTGAAATAGAAAACATAATAAGTGTATCTTCTTCGTCAATAATATTTGAAAGATGATTTCCGCTGTTTAAATCACTTGCTAATTGACTAGCGATACCTAAATCTTGTAAACCAAAATGTAAGTACCTTGCAGGGAGTGATGATAGAAAAATACCAAGAATATGCAGACGCTGTCTTTTTAAAATACAATCAACAAGTTCGTCAATTGCTTGACGTTCTAAATGTTTCATTTGATTTAGAATAAGGTTATAATTATCCGCAATTTGGTCAAGAATATCTTCATTTTCTTCTTTTGGCTTTTGATGAATATAATTGATAGCATAGTAGCGAAAATCTTTAAAACCTTTATAGCCCAAAATTTGGCAAAATCGTAGGACGGCAGATGTAGAAGTATGTGAATTTGTTGCAATTCTAGTAATTGTCAACGTTTCTACTTTCTCAAAGTTTTCTTTGAGAAAGTGATAAACTTTTGTTTCAGATTTTGAGTATTCTGGTTCGTGGAGTTGCATTTTTTGTAAAATATTCATAGTAAAAATACCTTTCTAATCAAGTATTTTAAGTGTTTTTGACAAAAATGGAGATAACATCATCAAAATATGATATAATGTATTTACAATTACAACAAGACAGGAGGAAGTATGGATCCGAAAACATTTATAGAAACTATTGATTCTACAATTGATAGTTTAAAAAAAGAAATTCAATTTTATAGTAGAATAATCAATATTGGTAACGTTATAAAAATAGTTTTATCAGCTAGTATACCAATATTAATTCATGAAGCTTCTGAATATGAATCATTACTGTTAGTTGTTTCAATAGCCTCAGCAGTAATTACAATTATACAGAGTAGTGTATCTGCTTTTAATTTTCAAAATAAAGTACAAACAGCAACGCAGATATTAATGAAAATTGAGGATGAAAAATTATTGTATATGACGAAAACATCGCCCTATACCAACACGGATAAAGAAAACTTTCATTTGCTTGTTACAAGACTTCGAACAGAATTAAATGATATCATATCTGATTTTAACCAAGTAAGTAGTTAAAAAATACCTAATTTAAGAACCTGTATTCACAATATCATAATTCCCTTAAAATCCGGCTAATATGTGATAATTTTACAAAAGAAACCTCCGACGATACTGATTTTTCAACATCCTTTGCTAATCTGCGAGAGTGGTTCAACCAAGAAAATGTTCGCTCAACCACCCAGCGTTTCGGGATAATTTGCCAACTTCCTTTGATTTTTTCAGAAATATCCACTGGACACTGAAACTCCTCACTCATCATCTTTTCAAAACTTTTCCGATATCCAGCATCTGCTGAAAAAAGCCGTGATTGTTGGGTATTGAGCCATCACTTTACGAACCACAACATCCAGAAGATTTCCCATGGTATCAACAACGATTTGGCGTTTTCTTCCTTTGACTTTTTTACCACCGTCAATTCCACGGTTCTCTGCGGCATCTGTTGTTTTCACGCTTTGTGAATCAATGATGGCGTAAGTTGGAGAGGGTGCTTTACCAGCTTTCAGTCGCTTTTTTTAACAAGTTCTGTCAAAATGGTATCCCACAAACCGCTCTCCTTGGCACGACGAAAGAAACTCCAGACAGTTGGATAGGGAGGGAAGTCATTAGGGAGCATCCGCCATTGACAGCCTGTTTTAGTGATATACAAGGTTGCGTTAACGAGTTCTCGTTTAGACCATTTATAGGTGCGGTGTTTTGAAAAATAGGGTTCAAGTTGTGCCCATTCTTGATCGCTTAAATCAGTATCATAACGTTTTTTTGTCATAATCTTAGTTTAACACTTTTTTTGTGAATACAGGTTCTTAATGTACTTTATTGAAATAGTAATGATTTTACCTACACTTTCAATGATTATTCGCCTTATCAGGAGAAGATAAAGTGTAAAATAAAAAGCTAATAGCTGTATATCAAGGTTCTTTGTCAAATCCTGTAGGATTTGACAATCCCATTATGAGCAAGTAATCGCACGGTTGCTTGTTTTTTATTTATAGTTCATGAGCATGAACTTCTTCTTGAAATTCCGGAAAGATCTAAAGCCAAATGAGGCACGTTTAAGCCTCTTGATTTTGGTATTCATTCCTTCTTCGAGTGTTCCATTGGAAGAAGGGAGTTCAAAGGCAATTGAGGTTGACTCATGTTTCCTAAGATGACTTGACTCCAGAAGTTCAAGTAGCTCAAAGAAGCTGTCCGAGGCCTCAACCTTATCGGCTTGTTTTGTAAAACATAGAAGCTTCTTTTTAAAGTTCTTAGGCTCATTTTAGCAGTAGTCGTTTTGGCTTGCCTTGCAATAGAAAAATTCCCAAGATTGAACTGGGAATTTTTTGAGCTATATTAATACCATTACCCTTCAAAATAAAGCAACTCTTTTGGTGTGTGTGTAAAGACTTCAAAGCCAGATTTTGTGACGTGCCCGCAATCTTCGATACGTACACCAACTTTTCCAGGGATGTAAATGCCAGGTTCGACAGAGAAGCACATGCCTTCTTGAATTTCCATATCGTTACCTTCCATGATTGAAGGAAATTCGTGGCAAGTCATACCGATACCATGTCCAAGACGGTGGTTGAAGTATTCACCGTAGCCGGCTTTTTTAATGACATTACGTGCAGCAGCGTCAACTTCGCTAGCAAGAACACCAGGTTTGATGAATTCTTGAGCTGTTAATTGGGCTTCTAAGCAAAGTTTGTAAATATCTTTTTTGAATTGGTCAGGTTTACCAACGGCAACGGTACGTGTCATATCACTAGCATAGCCATGCATATCTGTCCCAAGGTCAAACAAGAGTAGTGAGTTATTTTCAATTTTGTTCGTACCAGGGATACCATGTGGATTAGCAGCATTATTTCCAGTTAAGACCATAGTGTCAAAACTCATTTTTTCAACACCTTGTTTTTTCATTTCAAACTCAATCATGGCAATGACGTCAGTCTCTGTATGGTCTAATGAAATATTATCAAAACCAACTTGAACCGCTTTATCAGCAAACTGACCAGCGATTAGCATTTTTTCGATTTCATCTTGTGATTTGATGAGACGCATTTTTTGAATAAACGGTGTCAAGTCTTCAAAACGTCCGTCAAAAACAGTTTGCAAACCTTGGAATTTTGTCACATTAAGGTTGTCAAATTCAGCAAAAACTTTCGCGCTGTCAGTTAAAGGCAGACCAGATTTGATTTTTTGCCAAGGATTTTCAGAATCCATGTAACCAAAAACAGGGAAAGCGACGATGTGGCTTGCGCGTGCCACTTCAAGCGCAGGAACGAAAAGCACGGGTTCACGGTTGCTATACACAAAAAGGAACATTTGACGTTCGTGTGGGTCACAGTAAAATCCCGTTAAATAATTTACAGTAACAGGGTCAGAAAAAACAGCAATATTAGCTTTTTCTTGACTAAGATATGAGCGGATTTGATCTAATTTTGACATGAGAAACCTTCTTTCTAATTAACCCCATTTTTTCAAAAAAAGTAGAAAAAATCAAGACGTGAGTCAAAAAAAGTGAACTTATAGACAAAAAAATAGTAAATGAGATAAAAGGAAGTTTTTCCATAATTCTAACGAAAATTTTCACAAATTATTTTGAAAAGCCTCAAATTTTGACTTTTCAAGTAGTTTGACACAGAAATCAAGTGATTAAACGCTTACAATGTATGAAAAGTTTTCAAAAAAGACCACTTACCCCCTTGAAAGTGTTTCCAAAAGGTGCTAAAATATTTGTGAAAGCGAAATTTTCAAATAGAAAGGAAGTCCAATAATGAACACTGATGATACGATTACAATTTATGATGTTGCACGAGAAGCAGGCGTCTCAATGGCAACAGTTAGTCGTGTTGTAAATGGCAATAAAAATGTAAAGGAAAACACTCGTAAAAAAGTCCTTGAAGTTATTGACCGTTTAGACTATCGTCCAAATGCAGTTGCTCGTGGTTTGGCAAGTAAAAAAACTACGACAGTTGGTGTTGTTATTCCAAATATCGCTAATAGCTATTTCTCAATTTTAGCGAAAGGTATCGACGATATTGCTGCAATGTACAAATACAATATCGTTCTTGCGTCAAGTGATGAAGATGATGATAAGGAAGTTAACGTTGTTAACACTTTGTTTGCTAAACAAGTTGACGGTATTATCTTCATGGGACATCATTTGACTGAAAAAATTCGTGCAGGGTTCTCTCGCTCACGCACACCAGTTGTACTTGCGGGTACAGTTGACTTAGAACACCAGCTCCCAAGTGTTAATATTGACTACAAAGCAGCCGTTGCTGATGTTGTTGATATTTTGGCTAAAAGCAATAAAGAAATCGCCTTTGTTTCTGGTCCACTTATCGATGATATCAACGGTAAAGTGCGTTTAGCTGGTTACAAAGAAGGTCTTAAAAAAAATGGCTTATCATTCAAAGAAGGTCTTGTCTTTGAAGCTAATTACAACTATAAAGATGGATTTGAACTTGCACAACGTGTGATTAATTCTGGCGCAACAGCAGCCTTTGTTGCTGAAGACGAATTGGCAGCAGGATTGTTGAATGGCTTGTTCGAAGCTGGCAAAAAAGTTCCAGAAGACTTTGAAATCATTACAAGTAATGATTCACCAATCACATCATACACACGTCCAAACCTTAGCTCAATTAGCCAACCAGTTTATGACCTTGGTGCTGTCAGCATGCGTATGTTGACTAAAATCATGAACAAAGAGGAACTCGAAGAAAAAGAAATTCTTCTTAACCACGGTCTTACAACACGTGGCACAACACGTTAATAATTGACTAGTTATATCAAATTAAAAATCAGTCCGAGGACTGATTTTTTTGACTCTTGGTGAAAAAAAATACAAAATAGGATATAATAGAATTATGAAAGTTTTACTGTATTTGGAAGCCGAAAATTTTTTGAGAAAATCCGGTATAGGACGTGCGATTGAGCATCAAGAGCGTGCCCTTACAATGGTGGAGCAAGAATATACAACCAACCCGAAAGACGATTATGATTTAGTACACATTAATACTTATGGGCTTAAAAGCTGGCATCTGTTGATGAAATCTAAAAGAGCTGGTAAAAAAGTGCTTATGCACGGACATTCAACCGAAGAAGACTTTCGTGATTCATTCATTGGTTCAAATTTAGTATCACCGATTTTTAGATGGTATCTTTGCCGTTTTTATCAAAAAGCGGATGCTATTATCACACCTACGGAATACTCAAAATCTTTGATTGCAGGTTATGGTATTAAACACCCAATTTACGCTGTTTCAAATGGCATTGATTTGTCACGCTATGTTCCAGATTCTGCCAAAGAAGAAGCTTTCCGTCGTTATTTTGATATTAAACCAGATGAAAAAGTTGTTGTTTGTGCTGGGCTTTATTTCATGCGCAAGGGCATTGATGAATTTGTAAAAGTCGCAGAACAAATGCCAGACGTCCGTTTTATCTGGTTCGGTGAAACAAATAAATGGGTTATCCCACATAAAGTCAGAAGCATTGTGACTCGCAAACATCCGTCAAATGTGACCTTTGCTGGTTACATTAAAGGTGATGTTTTTGAGGGAGCAATGAGCGGAGCAGATGCCTTTTTCTTCCCAAGTCGTGAGGAAACCGAAGGGATTGTTGTCTTGGAAGCTTTTGCTAGCCACCAACGCATCGTGCTACGTGATATTCCTGTTTATCACGGCTGGGTAGATGAAAATTGTGCAGAATTAGCGACTGACGTTGACGGATTTGTAGGAGCGCTTCGAAAAGTCTTAGCAGGAAAAAGTCAAAAACAAGAAGCAGGCTATAAAGTGGCTGAAAGCCGTAGTATCGATAAAGTTGCTCATGAATTAGTTGACGTCTATGAAAAAGTAATGGAGTTGTAAAATGAGAATAGGTCTTTTTACAGATACCTATTTCCCTCAAGTTTCAGGGGTTTCAACAAGCATTTGCACCCTAAAAGAAGAATTGGAAAAAGAGGGACACGAGGTTTATATATTTACTACCACTGATAAAGCCGTTAAACGCTACGAGGATCCAACGATTATTCGTCTGCCTAGCGTTCCTTTTGTATCGTTTACTGACCGTCGTGTGGTTTATCGTGGGTTAATTTCGTCTTATAAAATAGCAAAGCAGTATAAGTTGGATATTATTCACACCCAGACTGAATTTAGTGTTGGTGTTTTAGGGAAAATGATTGCTGCTGCACTCCGCATTCCTGCGGTACACACTTATCATACTCAGTATGAGGATTATGTTGGTTACATTGCCAAAGGGAAAATCATCAAACCTGGCATGGTTAAGTACATTATTCGCGCTTATTTGAACGATTTAGACGGTGTTATTTGCCCATCACGTATTGTTTTAAATCTGTTAGACGGTTACGATATTAAAATTCCTAAACGTGTTATCCCGACTGGTATTCGTGTGGAAGAATACGAACGCAAGGATATTACAGCAGAAGATGCTAAAGCTCTCCGCAATAAATTAGGTATTGCTGATGACGAAACCATGCTGCTTAGCTTGTCACGTGTTTCTTACGAAAAAAATATCCAAGCTATCCTAAAACAATTTCCAGAAGTTTTGTCAGAAAATAAATGTGTTAAGTTAGTTGTTGTTGGTGATGGCCCCTATCTCCAAGATTTGAAAGATTTGGTAGCAGAGTTAGGCATTGAAGAAGCTGTGATTTTTACAGGAATGGTCCCACATGAGGAGACAGTTTTGTATTATAAGGCAAGTGATTTCTTTATTTCAGCTTCTACTAGTGAGACACAAGGATTGACCTACACAGAAAGCCTTGCTAGCGGAACGCCCGTCATTGCTCATGGCAATCCTTATTTGGACGATATTATTGACCAAAAGATGTTTGGGACACTTTTTTATCATGAAGAAGATTTAGCAGATGCGATTTTAGATGCGATTGCCGATACACCAGTAATGGACGAAAGGGCATACAAAGAAAAAATGTACGCTATCTCAGCAGAGCATTTTGGAAAATCAGTTTATGCCTTTTATTTAGACGTCTTGATTTCAGCTAAAAATAAGAAAAAATCAAAATTGTCATTGACGGTGCGAAGTCAAGATGAAAAAACATCTATCAAATTTGCTCAATCAGCGATGAAAATACCAGCTAAAGCTGTTAAAGCGACAGCTAAAACATCAGTCAAAGTTGTCAAGGCTCCAAAACGATTAATTAATTCAATTCGAGATTTCATTGATTAAGTTCTTGAAAAATAAATTATTCGTGTTATAATAACTTACGAAGACAAGTTGAACAGGGTTAAACCTTTAGAGCGAGTGCCGGTTGGTGAGAAGGGCGCAGGGGGTAGCTGATTCAATACTACTTCCTTGCTTTTATGCAAACATAAAACGGTAGCCACGATATAGCTAATTTGAGGTTTACGACTCTTTTTTGTCGTAGATAAATGAAGGTGGAACCACGTTACGACGTCCTTTTGGGGAGGTCGTTTTTTATGTTGTTGAGCGTAAAAGGTGAAAGTTTCTTTTCATTTGAAGGAGTGTTTTATGGGGTTCAAAGTATGAAGCTATCAAGGCTTACCTGCTTGATCACGGTGTGGATGCGAATCTTGCTGAGACCATGCACGCTATCTATGCGACTAGGAGACTCGGTGGGACAGCCAATGCTTATTTCCTAATCGTTTTTACAGAAACAGAGGTTTTCATTATCTCTATTACTCCTTTAGGAAAATTAGGAGATATGATCGCTAAACTTCCTGAAGAGACCATAAAGTCTTATCAGTTTAAAAAACGCTTGTTTATTGGTTACAAACTCTGTTTCTCTATGGATGATGGTAAGGAGATAGACTTTAATGTCAACAAGTTAATGATTGGAGCAGGTTGGCATAAGACGGAATTGCAAAGCATCCTAGAAACAAACTATTACAAGAAAAACATTAAATAGAAAGGACGAGGGGCTCATCCTATAGAGCTCTGACATCTTAATTATGATTAACATCACTTTTCCAGATGGCGCTGTGCGTGAATTCGAATCTGGCGTTACAACTTTTGAAATTGCACAATCTATCAGCAATTCTTTGGCTAAAAAAGCTCTTGCTGGTAAATTCAACGGCAAATTGATTGACACAACTCGTGCCATCACTGAAGACGGTAGCATTGAAATCGTGACACCTGACCACGAAGATGCTCTTGGTATCTTACGTCATTCAGCTGCTCACCTTTTTGCACAAGCAGCAAAACGTCTTTTCCCAGACCTTTGCCTTGGTGTAGGTCCTGCTATTGAAGATGGTTTCTACTACGATACTGATAACAAAGGTGGTCAAATTTCTGATGAAGATCTTCCTCGTATCGAAGAAGAAATGAAAAAAATCGTTAAAGAAAACTTTCCATGTATTCGTAAAGAAATCACAATTGATGAAGCGCGTGAATTGTTCAAAAATGACCCTTACAAACTTGAATTGATTGAAGAACATGGTACAGACGAAGGCGGTCTTACTGTTTATTCACAAGGTGAATTCACTGACCTTTGCCGTGGGCCACACGTGCCTTCAACTGGTCGTATCCAAGTTTTCCACCTATTGAACGTCGCTGGTGCTTACTGGCGTGGAAATAGCGACAATGCGATGATGCAACGTGTTTACGGTACTGCTTGGTTCGACAAAAAAGACCTTAAAGCTTACCTTAAACAACGTCAAGAAGCTAAAGAACGGGATCACCGTAAACTTGGTAAAGAACTTGATTTGTTCATGATTTCTCAAGAAGTTGGTCAAGGTCTTCCATTCTGGTTGCCAGACGGTGCAACAATTCGTCGTACGTTGGAACGCTATATCGTTGATAAAGAAGTAGCTTCAGGCTACCTTCACGTTTATACTCCACCTTTGGCTTCAGTTGATTTGTACAAAACATCAGGTCACTGGGACCACTACCGTGAAGATATGTTCCCAACAATGGATATGGGTGACGGCGAAGAATTCGTTCTTCGTCCAATGAACTGCCCACACCACATTCAAGTTTATAAACATCATGTACACTCATACCGTGAATTACCAATCCGTATTGCAGAAATCGGTATGATGCACCGTTACGAAAAATCAGGTGCTTTGTCAGGTCTTCAACGTGTTCGTGAAATGTCACTTAACGACGGTCACTTGTTCGTAACACCTGAACAAATTCAAGAAGAATTCCAAAAAGCTCTTCAATTGATTATCGATGTTTACGAAGATTTCAACTTGACTGAATACCGTTTCCGTCTCTCACTACGTGACCCTAAAGACACTCACAAATACTATGATGACGACGAAATGTGGGAAAATGCACAATCAATGTTGAAAGCTGCCCTGGATGAAATGGGTGTTGAATACTTCGAAGCAGAAGGTGAAGCAGCCTTTTACGGTCCAAAACTTGATATTCAAGTGAAAACAGCTCTTGGTAACGAAGAAACATTGTCAACTATCCAACTTGACTTCCTTCTTCCAGAACGTTTCGGTTTGACCTACATTGGTGCTGATGGTGAAGAACACCGTCCAGTTATGATTCACCGTGGTGTTATCTCAACAATGGAACGTTTCACAGCTATCTTAATTGAAAATTACAAAGGTGCCTTTCCAACATGGCTTGCACCACACCAGGTAACTGTTATCCCAGTTTCTAACGAAGCTCATGTTGACTACGCTTGGGAAGTTGCTAAAGTTCTTCGCGATAAAGGTGTTCGTGTTGACGTTGATGAACGCAACGAAAAAATGCAACTTAAAATCCGTCAAAGCCAAACTAAGAAAATCCCTTACCAAATAATCGTTGGTGACAAAGAAATGGCTGATAAGACAGTTAACGTTCGTCGCTATGGAAGCAAACAAACTCACACAGAAGCAATCGATGAATTTGTTGACAATATCCTAGCTGACATTAACCGCAAATCACGTCCAGATGCTGAATAATACTTCCATTTGCACAATAATATAAATTCGGCAGAAAAGAAGTCCAATAGTGGGCTTCTTTTTTACTTGTGGAAAATTTTTCTGATTTAGCGGAAGAATCCTATATATGCAAATTTAAGTTAAATCACAACTCCTGCCTAGCAACGAGGACGTTTATATGACTTTGAAGAAAATTTCTTGATTTAGCACAGGAATTCCGTATATGCAAATACAAAATTGAAAACCAAGTCAATCAAATAGTCTTATTTGTTAACGAAAACGCTTATATAACCCAAAATGACTTATAGATAATTAAATAAGATTATTCTAATTTATAGAAAATTTCATATATGCAAAAACTTAAAAATAGACATTATCCATGCTAAAATAAATCCACGCTTGTGGGAAAGGAGATAAAATGAAAACAACAAAACAAGTGTTATTAGTATTGTTTAGTGCCATTTTTATGGTTGGTATGACACTAGCGGGAATGTCTAGTTTGAAAGTAGATGCCTCAACAACGGTATCTTGGAATTTCAAAAACTCAAGTTTCAAAAATCTTGGAACAATTTCTAACACAACGACGGTTGATGGCTTGACGTTGGTAGCAACAGATAGCTTGACCATGCAGGTTAAGACTAAAAATGCGACGGTTTCTGGAACTGATTATACTTATGCTTTGGCGCTTAGTGGGAGAGGTAGCCAAAGTGGCAGAGCTGTCAAGGTTCCAGTGTCTGGAAATGACGTGATTAAAGTAACCTTGCAAAGCTCTTCAAGCACAGACGCAAGAACTTTGATTATTGCTGATTCCGCAGGAAATCAATTGACAACAATGTCTGCTAGGACAACAGCTAGTACACAATCTTACACTTATACAGGTGGTGGGGATGCTATTTGGTTGTATTCATAAGATAGTGGTATTGATATTTTTAAAATTCAAGTTGATTCAAACGGCACAAGCAGTACATCAACTACCACAACAACTTCAGATACTTCTGTAACCAACACATCAGACGGTACAGTCGTAACAAGCTATTCGGAATTGCTTTCAGCGATTAGCCAAGTAGAAAATGCTGGTGGTGGCAAAATTTACATATCAGGGACAAGCATTGCTTGTAGCGGACAAATTGCGCTTTCAAAAGCCAATTCAAATGTTCAAATCATTGGTGTACAAAATACAGATGGTACTTACCCAGAATTGGATTTCTCAAGCTTTATGTCAAGCTATATTGGTAAAGCGTCATCAGCTTCAGCGGTTGGTATTAGAATTACAGGGTCAAATTATACGCTTCAAAACTTGATTGTGGAACATGCCCCAGATAACGGGATTCAAATCAAGGGAATAAGCGCAGGAAACAATAAAGTGTCAAACTGTATCACACGTTATAATAATGATGCAGGTTTGCAAGTAACAGCAGGAGTTTATCAAAATACTATCGAATATGTTTATTGAAGAAAAATTTTTCCTGTACTTTGTATTTCAAATCGTTCTTTTGTTGCCTATTTCGCTTGAAAATAATACCTCATCACAAGTGACAAAAATAAATAAAACTTGTGGTTAAAGCACATCTATCAACATTCTGATGTGATTTTTAATTGTTTTAAATTTAGTTTTATGGTAAAATAAATGTAATTTTAGACGGATCAAAAGGGAGTATAAGATTTATGACAACAATTAGGAGCGATAGGGAAGTTGCCCAGACGTATGCCAGTCAATTGGCAAATGCTTGTCAGAATCTCACTGCTGTTAGTGAGGTGACAAAAGATACCGTAACGGAATTAGAGGGAAATACACGTCATCATGCGGTGACTGACCAAGCCAAGTCCTTTTTGGCACAAATTACTGCTGCTGTTGAGACGGCTTCTGACCATCTGCATTCGGTGGCTAGTGACTTTGAAGCGGTTGACCAAGCAGGTGCAGAAAGTTTTGAGGGCAAGCATGACTGAAAAATGGGAAGCATTGAATCGTAAAGAACGCCAATTGTCTTACCAATTAGAAGATATTGAAAATACCCGCTTTCGAGCCGAACAAGTGTTGGGCGACTTTGAAAATTATGACTACGGCGGACGAACAATCTCGTTAAATAATACATGGGATGCTGCTTATGGGAGTAAGTATGCGACTCAATTGGGAGAACAAGGCGAACAATTACATGAGTTGAGAAATCAAGTCTTTGAGACCTTTATTGACGGTGTTGATGAACTCAAACATCAAGCTCGTCAAATCGAAGATGAGATGGAAGCTATTTACATTGCTAAGCGCAAAGAAAGTTTAAAGTAATTTAGGGGGAGATTGAAATGGGACTTAACATGACCTTAGAGCAGTCACAGGCACAAGCTGAGAGTGTCGCTAGTGTCAGTCAGGCTCAAATTGAAGGCTATCAAGCCTTGCAACAAGCTATTCAGCAATTTGCGGATGACACAGAGAGTTTAACAGGGAAAGCCTATGAGGCAGCTAAAGCTTATTATCGTGCCGTTCTTTTGCCACTAGCACAAGGTGGCGAACTGTATGCGGAAATGTTAGCTAAGGCGAGTGCGAAACTGCCTGAAAATTATCAGGAGAATGTGGATACTAAGAGTTGGAGTGAAGAGCAGCTCTTAGAGTACATCCGTCAGGAAGAAGATTTGATTAATCAACTAGATGAGATTAACCAATCTTTAAATCGTTTAGAACTGCCAACGACGCAAAAACGCCAAATGCAACAAGGCACGGTTGACTTGATTCGTGGTCACCATGCTAATAAACGTGTCTATGAAACGATTTTAGAGGACTTACGAGCTTATAGTACGGATTCGGTTCGTTTATTTGATGAGTTAGACGATATTGCCTTGCAACTCTCGACAGGTTTAGCACAAGCAGAAACTAGTTGGAACGCTACGGACAAGTCGTTTACGATTCCAAGTGATTTAAGTTGGGCGAGTTATTTATCGGCTTATTCTGCGACGAAAGATTTAGAGCTTAGCCGAGAGGAACGGGCATTTGTCAATACCATGATGACAGAGTATGGCTTTGATGTGGAGACCGCTATGCAACTGCTGACCATTAAGCGGGGGATTGATAGTCAATTTTCTTATTTTGCAGGCTACACGTCACAGGAGCGTGATTACATCTTTTTACGCTTGATTGGCGCTGTGAGCTATGATGGCGTGAAGTGGGATGAAACAGCTGGTTATTTGAGTAAATATTTTTACACTGAGACCATTAGCAATTTCTTTACAGGTGACACGCAAAAAGTGCCTATGTCACTTTTAGAAATCTTTCAAGTTTTAGGACTTAGTGAACAAGAAGCTAAAGAGTTAACTTATAATCTCGGATTGCAACATGTGATGGCTTCTGGTGCAAGTACTATAAGTG
Organism: uncultured Streptococcus sp.; assembly: GCA_934196125.1. Classification (GTDB taxonomy): domain Bacteria; phylum Bacillota; class Bacilli; order Lactobacillales; family Streptococcaceae; genus Streptococcus. The sequence goes on from CAKPVT010000028.1 coordinate 24,173, forward strand.
AATTGAAAGAGTATGATCGTAAATCTGGAAAAACATCTTATGAAGATGCAAAGGCTAATTATAAAAATGCGTATGGCACAACGAAAGGTTTTGATGACTTTTGGGATGAACATTTAAAAGCTTATTCTAATAATGGAGCAGGGAATGCAGATTTTACGCACCAATCCATTACCATGGCAACACACTTGAATCCATATGGTCTGCAATTGTCGGATTTTTATGGCGGTCGAGAGCATGTAAAAGACTTAGCTGGCTGGGAGGGTGATACCACCTATAATGCTAATGATGAGAAGCCTAGTATTGGTGAAGATGATTATAAAGCTGACTTGGACGCCGTTAATATCGTTGGTCGAATGGCACAAGGGCAATCTTATGAGCGGGCAATGAGCGGTTATTATAGTGATGTGACTAAGGATGAGACTGTTCGTGAAAAAGAATTCTTGAAGAATGAAGATTGGGATAAGGTCAAAGGCACTATTTATGCTGGTCTAGTTCCTGTTGATATTCGTAGAAAAGGCGAAGAAGCGACGAGCAACTATATTTCTGAGCATTATGAAGATGTATCGAAGTTCCTTAGTCGTTTAGAAGCCGTGGGGGAGTAGTTTTATGAAAAAGAAAATCATTAGTTTAGCCATCTTATGTGTGCTTGCTTTGTCAGCTGGAGTCTATTACTATATTCATCAACCTAAGAATATTTTTGATGAAATTTATCAAGAGACGATGAATAGTGGCTATGTGTTTCGTCAATTAAGTGATGCAGAGGTGAAAAGCCAAGAAATTTATGATGATAATATGAATGAAACAGGGAAGCATACAGTAGTGATAAACTATATCGATGAAGCTCTTCCTGAAGACTGTGCTAATATTGTGATTAATTTTTATCCTGAATTAGGAAAAGACATGAGTATTCGCTTTGAGTGGCAACCAAATTCCGATATTACTATTTGGTATTTGAGTTATTATAAGCGAAATAGTAAGACGTTTACAAAAGAAATTGCTATTTTTGACGAACCAAGAAAAGCGGGAGAGTATATTGATGATGAAACTCAAGTAAAGGCATACTTAGAGCAATATCATATTTCAAGTGTTGATTTAGATAAACATTATAACGAAATCGTCAATCAAAAAGTGTTAACAGACTGGTGTTTGATTTACGATAGCCAATTCTCGCCTGAAGATTACGGTGACGTGACCGTTAAGACGCAATGGGAAAATTGGTAAACTTTATGAAAAAGAAAATCATTAGTTTAGTCATCTTATGTGTGCTTGCTTTGTCAGCTGGAGTCTATTACTATATTCATCAATCAAAGAATATTTTTGATGAAATTTATTGGGAGATGAAAACAAATTATTTAGGAACAAATATTTTTTATCAGATTAAGGATGCTGAAATTAAGAATTATAAAATCTATGATAAAGATATGAATGAAACTAATAAATTTAGCCCAAGTATTAGCTATCCAGATTACTATTTAAATGATCGAAATCCTAATTTGAGAATAACTTTTAATTTATATCAGGAGAAAGGGTTTAATATCTATTTTGAAAAGTACATTGATTCCAAAGTGTCAATAAATTTTAGTGTTCATTATATAACTATGAAGAAAACATTAAATAAAAAAATTAGTATAACCAATTCAAATAACTACATCGAAGACGAATCAAAAGTGAAATCTTACTTGCAAGACTATGGTATCACCGCCGCTGATTTAGAGAGTTATTATAACGAAATTGTCAATCAAAAAGTGTTAACAGACTGGTGTTTAATTTACGATAGTCAATTTTCGCCTAAAGATTATGGCAATGTGACTGTTAAAACACAATGGGAAAATTGGTAAACTTTATGAAAAAGAAAATGATTAGCTTAGTCATCTTATGTGTGCTTGTTTTATCAGCTGGAGTCTATTACTATATTCATCAACCTAAGAACATCTTTGATGAAATCTATCAAGAGACGGAAAAGACGTATCGAAGCAATAATATTTTAGGACAGATTGAAGATTTTGAGATAGCAGAATGGTGGCCAACGGATGACCCTAATATTTCACAGACACCTTTTGGAACTTATAATAGTGAAAAACTTACTGATGATTACTATTATGATGTTTCTATTGATTTTAACTTTAAAAGACAATATAAAACAATGTTGATTTCTTTTAAGAAAAGAGTACATTCAAATACAAAAGTATGGCTTTTAAGTAAGTACAATTCAAAAACTAAGACCCTTAATAAGTCTATTCAAATCATTTTAGAAAACGGTGATTCAAATAACTACGTTGAAGATGAATCAAAAGTGAAATCTTACTTGCAAGACTATGGTATCACCGCCGCTGATTTAGAGAGTTATTATAACGAAATTGTCAATCAAAAAGTGTTAACAGACTGGTGTTCGATTTACGATAGCCAATTCTCGCCTGAAGATTACGGTGACGTGACCGTTAAGACGCAATGGGAAAATTGGTAAACTTTATGAAAAAGAAAATCATTAGTTTAGTCATCTTATGTGTGCTTGCTTTATCAGCTGGAGTCTATTACTATATTCATCAACCTAAGAACGTCTTTGATGAAATCTATCAAGAGACGAAAAAGACGTATCTAAGCAATAATATTTTCAATCAATTAGATGATGTAGATGTTCATAAGTATCAAGAATATAGCAGTGATTCAAAATTCTACCCTAACATAACTTATCATGATGAAGTTTTTTCAGAAGATTATAGTAATGTACATTTGACTTTTCATTTTACACAAGATACAAAAACAGTATTTATTTCATTTGAAAAAGAAATCACGACAAGCATACGTCTTTGGATTTTTGGTAACTATTCTTTAAATGAGAATTTATTTCAGAAAGATGTTCAAATCATTTTAGAAAATGGTGATTCAAATAACTACATCGAAGACGAATCAAAAGTGAAATCTTACTTGCAAGACTATGGTATCACCGCCGCTGATTTAGAGAGTTATTATAATGAAATCGTCAATCAAAAAGTGTTAACAGACTGGTGTTCGATTTACGATAGCCAATTCTTGCCTGAAGATTACGGTGACGTGACCGTTAAGACGCAATGGGAAAATTGGTAAGTTTAACTTTATAGCAAAAGAAGCTAGTTTTGTACTGACCCCAAAAAGTTGGACAAAAAATATTAGTGAAAGGATTTAGTTCTGTATTGCACAGGACTAAGTCCT
>CAKPVT010000029.1 GCA_934196125.1 uncultured Streptococcus sp.
CATTATAATACATCATAAAATGCATTATAATTATATTATACCCCCCCCCCGAAAAGTCAACTATATCAATGTTTTTTTATCATAAATAACAGCCTTATTTTTATATGTGGTCGATAAAGAGAGCATCGGCTTCAATAATGCCATTCTCAATTCATGGGAATATCGTAAGCAAGATTGAGCTCCAAACTCAACTGATTGGTGTTATACTCTTTATACATCGTCATGGCTTTCTAGTTGTTTTTTTATTATGATAAACCAAACCATGACATCGAAAAACGAGTAGCTCCAACTGCGGAAATACTCGTTTTTTTGTATGCTGAAGCTAGTTTTTGCCCAGCCTCTAGATCTTAACTTTGCCACCCACTACAGTTGACAAAGAGCCGATATTTATCTATCATTATACCCATTTGGGTGGCTTGAGTGCCATACCCATGCTGAGGCAATGATTTTTTCAATGTCGTCAAATTGTGGTTTCCAACCAAGGACTTCACGCGCTTTGTCAGATGACGCAATCAAGATATCTGGGTCACCAGGGCGACGGTCAGCCAGTTCAGCTGGAATTTCTTTGCCCGTCACTTTACGAGCTGCTTCAAGAATTTGAAGATTTGAAAATCCTGTTGAAGAACCAAGATTGAATGCCGTTGACGGATTACCTTCACGAAGATATTTAACCGCAAGCAAATGCGCATCTGCTAGGTCAAATGGATGAACATAATCACGGACATTTGTGCCATCTGGCGTGTTGTAATCATTACCAAAAATCATGATTTTTTCACGTACACCTTGTGCCACTTGCAAAATAATTGGCAATAAGTGTGTTTCTGGACCATGGTCTTCACCGATTGAACCGTCTGGTTTTGCACCAGCAACATTGAAATAGCGAAGCGGTACAAATTTAATACCGTAAGCTTGGTCAGACCATTTCATGATTGTTTCCATCATGAGTTTACTTTCGCCATACGGGTTGATTGGGCGTTGTGGTGTTGTTTCTTTGATTGGAATGTCATCTGGAATGCCATAAGTTGCTGCTGTTGATGAGAAAACAATGTATTTCACGCCAAATTCATTCATCACTTCAAGCAATTTAACCATACCTGCTGTATTGTTACCAAAGTATTTTAAAGGTTTTTCCATTGATTCAGCAACCAATGAATAAGCCGCAAAGTGAATGACAGCATCAATATCTGGATTTTCTGTAAAGACTCTACGCATAAAGTCTTGGTCAGCAAGGTCGCCTTGATAAAATGTCGCATCAGGGTGAACCGCAGCACGGTGCCCTGTCACCAAACTATCAACCACGACGACTTTTTCGTCACCTTTTTCAACCAAACGGTCAACCATGTGAGAACCGATATAGCCAGCCCCACCAAGCACTAAAATTGACATGTATTTCTCCTATTCTAACCCCACGCTATCTACAAAACGCATAAAGGCAGCTTGACCTTTTTCATCACGTTTGTAAACACCTGCGTCTTCTAAAACACGAACAAAAACTTTTCCGACTTCCTCTTGTACAATATTATGCACTGATTTAGCCGTAATATCCGTACGTTTTTTAATATTATCTGCCCAATCTTTGTGATAGTCAGCGATTTCATTATACTGGTCCAAAAGATATTTTTCAACTTCTGACAGTTCATCTTTCAGACGCGGAGGTAAAATAGCTAAGCCCATAACCTCAATCAGACCGATATTTTCTTTTTTGATGTGTTGCACATCAGCGTGCGGATGATAAACACCGTCAGGAAATTCAGCAGTCGTGTGATTATCACGTAGGACAATGTCCAATTCAAACGAGCCATGACGTTTACGAGCAATCGGGGTCACAGTGTGGTGCGGTGTGTCTCCTGTATAGGCGACAACATCAACGCTATCATCAGAATAATCACGCCAAGCCAAGCGAATGGTTTCAGCTAGTTCAACCAAACGATTTTTATCAGCGCTACGCAAACGAATAACAGACATTGGCCAGTTGACAATACCAGCTGTCACATCAGAAAAGCCTTTGAAATGAAACTCACGGTCTAGCTCTGCTATTTCCATAGGAAAGACATGATGCCCACCTTGATAGTGATTGTGTGTCAAAATTGACCCACCAACAATCGGTAAATCAGAATTTGACCCTGCAAAATACCCTGGAAAAATATCAACAATGTCCAATAATTGCGCAAAAGTATCCTTGCTAATAACCATTGGCACATGCTCAGTATTTAAAATAATGCAGTGCTCATTGAAGTAAGCATAAGGTGAATACTGGAAGCCCCATTTTTCATCACCTAACTTCATACGGATAATGCGGTGGTTAGCACGGGCAGGGTGATTAATCCTACCTTGGTAGCCTTCATTTTCCATGCAAAGTTGGCATTTTGGATACGAGGAAGCTTTGACCAGTTTAGCTTGTGCAATAGCTTTGGGGTCTTTTTCAGGTTTTGATAAATTGATTGTGATTTGAATATCGCCATATTGTGATGGTGTTGTAAAGGCAATATTTTTTGCGATTGCAGCAACTTTAATGTAATCGTTGCGTTTGCTGAGGGCGTAAAAATCTGCGATAGCTTGTTGAGGAGATTTTGCATAAGTATCCCAGAATTTACGGTTCACCTGACTTGGGACAGGCGTGATAAAATTCATTAGCTCAGCACCCAAACAATCTTTTTCAGCCACCAATTCACCAACCTTACCATTTTGCACGGCTAGGGCAACCAGTTCATCTTTTAGGGTAATAAGCTCTGTTTGCTTCGTTTCTTGCTGTGCGCCATCTTCGCCAACAAGTGCAAGAACACGATTACGCAAGTAAAACATATCATCTGCTGTGTAGTCGCTAACTGCAATGACTTTAGCAACAAAAGTATCTAAAAGTTTCATTTTTCTTCTCTAATCTTACTTATTTTCGAGACAAGACGCGTGAGCCGCCTGCAATTTCGGCAATGTAAAAAGCTGGCGCATAGCCAATGATTTCTGTATAAAACTTGCCGACATTTTGGGTGAATTCATCAACTTTATCTTTAGCGACAATGGCAATACCGCAGCCACCAAAGCCCGCTCCTGTCATACGAGCTCCAATGACACCTTCTTGTTGCCAAGCGGTATGAGCAAGGGTATCAAGTTCAATACCAGTCACTTCGTAATCATGCTCAAGTGATACATGTGAGGCATTGACCAAACAACCAAATTTTTCAAGTTCACCTGCAATCAAAGCTTCTTTGGCTTGAAGAGTACGTTGATTTTCCCAAACAGCGTGACGAGCACGCTTGAGACGATTAGCATCTTTAATGAGGTAACTGTATTCATCAAAAGCTTGCAAATCAAGTTCACCAAGTGTCTTGATATCAAGCACTTGATTCAATTCTTCAACGGCTTTTTCACATTCGGCACGACGTTCATTGTATTTTGAATCAGCCAATTCACGGCGTTTGTTAGTATTCATGATAACAATGACATTGTCACCTAAATCAAGCGGCACAAGGTCGTACTCTAATGTGTTGGTATCAAGGTAAATAGCTTGCTTGTCAGCTCCCATACCAATAGCAAATTGGTCCATGATTCCTGAATTAACGCCGATAAATTCATTTTCCGTTTGTTTACCAATTTTTACTAAGTCAAGACGGTCTAAGTTGAGGTCAAATAATTCTTCGGCAACAATTCCGACCAAGAGCTCTAACGAAGCTGATGATGACAAGCCTGAACCGTTTGGAATATTCCCATTGACGTAAAGGTCAAAACCAGTATTAATCGTATGCCCAGCTTCTTGCAAGAATTTGATAACTCCTTTTGGATAATTCGTCCAACTGTCTTTTTTATCAAAGACAAGATTAGCAAGGTCAACCTCGATAATGCCTAAATCAGCAAAGTTTGCTGAATAAAAACGAAGTGTTTGGTCATCACGTTTGCGAGCTACACCGTATGTTCCAAGGGTGATAGCCGCTGGGAAAACATGACCGCCATTATAGTCTGTATGTTCACCAATCAAATTGATACGTCCTGGTGAGAAAAAGGTTGCGTCTGCTTCATTGCCAAATACGGCTGTGAAGGCTTCTTTTAAGTCTGTAACTTTCATGAGGAGCTCCTTTTTTACTTCTTCTATGATTACGATTTCATTGTACACCCGATGATGTTCCAAGTCAATAAAGTTTACTAAAGTTTTACTTAAAAGTTTTCTTTGTATTAATTTTTGTGCTATAATAAAGATAAGGAAGAAGGGATGACTTATGGCTACATTAAAAGACATTGCAAAGTTGGCAAAGGTTTCATCAGCAACCGTTTCTCGGGTGCTTAATCAAGATGCGACCCTTTCTGTTAGCGAGGAAACACGACATCGCATTTTAACCGTTGCTGAAGAGTTGGGGTACGAAAAGCACAAACACAGCACAAATATCTTACAAAAACGGCAAAAAATTGCTATTGTGCAATGGTACAGTGAGCAAGAAGAACTCAACGACCTCTATTATTACAGCATTCGTATCGGACTCGAAAAACGCGCTCAAGAGCTGGACTATGATATTATTCGTTACTTTAATAATGATATTTTAACGATTTCTGAAAACATCTGTGGTATTATTGCCATTGGTAAATTTTCTAGCGCACAAATTTCAAAACTCGAAAAATTGTCTCAAAATCTTGTGTTTGTTGACAGCGACACACTCAATGCAGGACACCCTTGCGTGACCACTGATTTTGATAATGCTGTTGTCAAGATGATTGATTACTTTATGGACCAAGGGTTCACAAAAATCGGGATGATTGCTGGCGAAGAACGCACAACCGACCAACAAGAACTCATTGTTGACCAACGCTTTCGTACTTTCAAAAATTACGCCTATGAAAATAATCTCTACAACCCTAACTACGTATTTGTCAGAGATTTTTCAGCACAAGCAGGATATGAATTAATGAAAAAAGCCATTACCAAACTTGGTAATGACCTCCCTCAAGCTTTCTTTGTTGCCAATGACACCCTTGCAATCGGTGCGCTTCGCGCTCTCCAAGAAGCTAGTATCATTGTGCCAGACCGCGTTAGCCTCATCTCTTTTAACGACACCCCACTAACTAAACAAGTCTTTCCAGCCTTATCAAGCATCACTGTCTATACCGAAGAAATGGGACGGACTGCCGTTGACATCCTTAACCGCCAACTTATCAACCATAACACTATCCCAACAATGACAAGACTTGCAACCACCCTAACATTGAGAGATAGCACGACATAAAAGACGTTAATAACGAGCTCTAAATTTAAATTTGGAGCTCGTTTTATTTCATATTTTCACCCAACTTTAACGCAAAAGGCATCCCATGGTTGAAGTTGATGATTTTCAAAATCAGCAAGTCCTGCGGTATTACTGATAATAGTTGCTTGATAGCTAAGGTCGCATTCAAATGGTTGCGCTTGGTCTGATAGGTTAGCCACAACAAGATAAGTAGCGTCCACAGTTTTTCTGAGATAGGCAAAGACCTTATCTGCTGTCTCTAAAAGTTCAAAATCCGCATCAATCAACCACTCATTTTCCTTGCGAAGCTTGATGAGTTTTTGATAAGTATAGAAAATAGATTCTGGATTGTCTAAAGCAGCTTGGACATTGATGTTCTGATAGTTTGGATTAACTGGCAACCAAGTCTTATCAGCTGTTGAAAATCCTGCATTCTTGCTACTATCCCATTGCATTGGCGTTCTAGCATTATCGCGTCCAATCACGCGAATACTGTCTAGCACTTCTTCTGACGTCTTACCATTTTCAAGCGCTTCTTTGGCAAAATTGAGCGACTCAATGTCATCAATTTCTCCTAAATCCTTGAAAGGATAGTTAGTCATGCCGATTTCTTCTCCTTGGTAGATGTAAGGCGTACCACGCATTAGGTGCAAGCAAATCGCTAGCGCTTTGGCTGATTTTTCACGATAAGTGTCTGTGTCTCCCCAAATAGATAAAACACGTGGCAAATCATGATTGTCCCAAAAAAGCGAATTCCAACCCTGACCAAGATCAAGTTCTGTCTGCCACTTGTTAAAAATGGCTTTGAGTGCAGGAATATTTAATTCTTTTTCGTATTCCCATTTTGAAGCATTTGGCTTGTGTAGCAGACCGATATATTCAAATTGAAAAACCATTGATAATTCTTTTTCATCTGGGGATGAGTACTGCTTAGCAATTTCTGGTGTTGCACCCCAAGTTTCGCCAACCGTTAACAAATCCTTTCCAGCCAAGGTTTCTTGATGCATTTCTTTGAGATAATCATGCAATTTTGGTCCATTATTAGAAATTAATTGGTCTGGCATTTTCCCAATCATGTCAATCACGTCCATACGAAAGCCAGAAATACCTTTGTCAATCCAGCGATTCATCATGTCGTAAACAGACTTGCGTAATGCGAGATTTTCCCAATTCAAATCTGGCTGTTTCTTGCTGAAAAAGTGCAAATAATATTGCCCAGTTTTGCCATCATATGCCCAAGCAGAGCCACCAAAAATAGAATCAAGCTCATTTGGTTCATCACGCCAAATGTAAAAATCACGGTATGGGCTGGCAGGATTTTCACACGCTTCAACAAACCAAGCGTGCTCATCTGATGTGTGATTAACCACCAAATCCATGATAATGCGAATACCACGCGCTTTTGCCTGCGCTAGCAATTCTTCCATGTCAGACATATCTCCAAAAATATCCGCAATCGCCTCATAATTTGAAATATCATAACCATTATCATCCATCGAAGACTGATAAACGGGAGAAAGCCAAATCGCTGTAATACCAAGCTTTTGTAAGTAGTCAAGTTTACTGATAATCCCTTGCAAATCACCAATTCCATCACCATTTGAATCCTTAAATGATTTTGGATAAATTTGATAAATGGTTGCTTTATGCCACCAATGTTTTTCCATAGTGCGCCTCTATTTTGATTTATTTGTCTTTATTTTAACACTTTCTTGTTAATTTGTGCAATCGTTTGCGTCATGAAAAGGAAGCTAGGAGTTTCCCCAGCTACCTTTAGATTATAAGAAAGTAACTTCTTCCCCGTTTTCTTTAACTGCGTAGCTTAACTCTTTTAAATTAATTTGGGCTTCCGCAACCACACTGCTACCTTGATTACGGCGAGTGATTACAAGCGTATTTTCATCTAATATCTCTACATCAATACTGCCATCAAGGTCAAAAGCAGCTGATTGATTTCGAAAAGTAAAGAGTTTGAGCAAAGCTTGAACTACTGGGCGTCGAACTTCTTCAGCAATTTCGTCATTCGTGTAATAATGACGATTGATGTTGCGGCCTTCTTTTGTTTTTTTTAACAAATCAAGGTCATTTTTTCCTGCTAAAAATCCAACATAATAAACTTGTGGAATACCTGGGGCAAAAACCTGAATCAAGCGTGCTAAGAAATATTTCTTGTCATCATCACCAAGTGCAGAATAATAAGTCGAATTAATCTGATAAATATCGAGATTATTGTATTCAGCAGATGAGTATTTACGTTTGACATTAGCACCAACTTTATAAAGTTCACTGGAGGTATAATCAATTTCATCATCTGTCAAAATATCTTTGACATCAACCACACCAATTCCATCATGTGTATCAAGCGTTGTAAATTGCTTCATCGGCGACATTTTCAACCATTTTGCCAAACGATCAACTTTTCTGCTATATAGGCTATAAAGTGTCACCATTGGAAGTGCAAAATCATAGACATAATAGTCATGCTCAGCAATCTTAAACTGGATTGAATAGTGCTCATGAATTTCTGGGAGCAATTCTGTGCCAGATTCCGCTGCAATGCTACGCACTTTATCAAGTAATTCCCAAATGTCTGGCTCCACAAAGAAATCATTGGTATCCAATTTCTTAACTGCATAAGCAAATGCATCTAGACGAATGAGGTCACATCCATTTTCTGCTAGGTGTTTGATGGTTTTTCGAATGAAATCCATGGTCACTTCTTTTGTCACGTCAAGGTCAATTTGTTCCTCACCAAATGTATTCCACAAATGCTCAACCGAACCATCTGTAAAATGAATTTCTTGTTTTGGTGCGCGGTCTTTGCGCTTGTAAATCAAGTCCACATCAGCTTGTGTCGGACGATTTTCTGGCCAAAATTTATCCCAGTTAAGAAACATATCCTTGTAAGCACTAGCTTCGTGTTTTTCTTGATAATCTTTGTAATATTTTGATTGACGAGAAATATGGTTAATCATGAAATCAAACATAAGATAATAGTTTTCACCCAAACCTTTCACATCATCCCAAGTACCAAATGTAGAATCTACCTCATCATAATCGACAGGGGCAAAACCACGGTCACCAGTTGACGGAAAGAATGGCAATAGATGGATACCACCAACTGCCTCCCCAAAATACTTATCAAGATTTTGTTTAAGTTCTTTTAAATTTTTACCAAGACTATCCGAGTAAGTGATTAACATCGTTTTATTTTGAATTCCCATAGTTATTCCTTTGTTTTATTTTCATCATTTATTTTGTGATATCGTTGAACTTTGGCTACGGGCTTGGTGAAAAAGATGAGCCTCCTTGTGCCTTAATGACACCGCGTCACTTCCTTATTTTTCACTGTGCCCGCTATACCTTATATATTACTAGCTAAGCCGCAATAGCGGTTAGCGTTAGTTGATGAGTTGCTTTAGCAACCATCAACTATACCAAGTTAAGTTGAACACGACCTACGAGCAGTGCAAAAAAGATAATTTCTTCCTAGAACATACACGTTCTTCGTCAAAATTCCTATTTTTGCTACACTCGCTATACGGCCTCTGTATCCTTACTTCACTGCGCCGTTGCTCATTCCTGAGATGATGTGTTTTTGGAAGATAAGATAAACAATTGTGATGGTAATAATACCGACGACATATGAGGCAAAGCTTGGTCCGTAATCGCTGAGGTATTGTCCTGTGTAGTTGTATTGGAAAAGCGGCAATGACCATGACTCTGAAGTTTTATTCAATATTAAGAGGGGGAGCATAAAGTCATTCCAGAACCAAAGAGCATTGATAATCAAAGTTGTGGCATGCATTGGTTTTAACATTGGAAAGACCACTTTGCGGTATGTGGTAAATTTATCAGCTCCGTCAATTTCAGCAGCTTCATCCAAACTTTCAGGAACACTTAGCTTAATGTAACCAACATACAAGAATAAAGTTTGCGGTACAGCATAAGTCAGATACAAGATAATCAAGCCCCAAATATTTGTCAAACCAAGTCGGCTCATCATAACTGTGATTGGAATCATGATAACTTGAAATGGCACGAAAATTCCCAAAATTAGCAAGCTATACATGATGTTAAAAGCGCATTTTTTGCTCATGTTACGCGCAATTGAATAGGCTGCCGCAGGAATAAATAGGGTTACCAAAATCACCGAAACAACTGTAATAATCGTTGAATTCCAGAAATAATGTCCAATACCGTCAGCCAACAAGCGTGTGTAGTTACTCAAGGTGACAGGATTTGGAAAAGCAAAGAAATGTTGCGTGATATCTTTAGTCGTCTTAAATGAACTAAAGACTGTTGCTAGCAATGGAATCAAAATCAAAATTGATCCCGCGACTAAGAGCACATATTTCCAAAAAGTATGATAACGTTCTTCTTTTTTCATATTTCACTCCATTTATACTTCGAAACGACTTGATAATTTCAATTGCAACACTGATACCAAAACAATAATAGCAAAGAGAATCAAGGCAATGGCATTAGCATAACCATATTGGTTACTTGAAAAGGCGTAATTGTAAACCAAAAGCCCAATTGAAGTTGTTGAATTGCTTGGTCCACCACCAGTCAAAGCAAAGATCTGGTCAAAAGCTGTCAAACCAGCTTTAAGCGCCATGATAAAGACGATTGAAATACTTGGCAACAAATATGGCAATTCAATATTCCAGAACGTTTGTTTGCTATTTGCACCATCAATTGCTGCTGCTTCTGTGATTTCACTTGGGATAGTTTGAAGCCCTGAGAGGAAAAGGATAATTGGCATTGCGACACCTTGCCATAGCATGACAAAAATTGCTGCAAAAATGGCGCCGCCAGATGTCCCTAGAAGACTTGTTTTCAAGAATTCAATGTTCAAAACTTCACCAATGGCAGGTAATCCATAGTTAAAGACTTGTTTGAAAATCAAAGACACTGTCAAACCTGACAAAACAGCTGGGAAAAAGAACCACGCTCTAAAAAAAGTTTGTCCTTTGATTTTAGCATTCAAAGCTCGCGCTACCCAGATACCAATGACAATTTCTCCCACAATTAAAGCAAGAGTTAAAATTAAGGTAAACCCAAGCGCCTTAAAGAATTTGCTATCAGTCATCAAAATTTTATAGTTATTAATCCCTACAAAATCAAAATCATAAGTCAAGCCAGTCCAGTTCGTAAAACTATAAAAAGCTCCCTGGAACATTGGAAAATAGAAGAAAATAGCTTGTAACATTAAAGGAATAATCAGAAATGTCCAGCCCCAATACTTATTTAAAAATTTTCGCATTCTATTCTCCTCCTATTTATTTACGTCAGCTTTCATTGGATTGAAGAATGCATTTAACTCACTAACATATTGATCAGCATCTTGATTCAAAATATAGTTAGCTGTCAAACTAAAGAAGTCATCTTCGCTTGTCCAATTTTCACCAAGCCAAACATAGTGTTTATCTGTAAATGCTAGCTGATAAAGCGGAGCAAGTGGAGAATTGTCATCTTCAACCACACCCTCTACAGACACTGGTGAACCATCAACATCATAATATTTTTGCATAGCCTCAGCTGACGCCATATAAGAAATAAATTTTTCACATTCTTTTTTGTGCTTTGTTGATGATGAAATTGATAGCGCCAAATCTCCCGCTCCAACTGTAGCTTCTTGACCAGTTTTTTCACCAGGAAAGGCAAATGTTGAAATTTCAAAATCAGGATCTTGTTGTTTAATCGCCGCTAATACCCATGAACCACCTGGTATCATCAAGGCTTCTTCAGTCGCAAATGCCACAACAGAATCGTTGTAAGAAGCACCTTCCCAATTACTTTGCTGGTTCCCCTTATCAGCAAGCAAATCCAAACGAGTTAGAACTTCCTTAACTTCATTATCAAAAGTTGAGATAGAATTAACGGGAGAAAAACGAAGGTAATCATTTGCCTTATCACCACTACCAGTCACGCTAATGTAAGCCAGTTGATGATAACCATTTAAAGTCCAACCTTCACTACCCGCAAGCGCAAATGGTGTTTCACCGTCAGCCTTGATTTGTTTTACCAAAGTTGCAAATTCATCCCAAGTTTCTGGAACTTTGAGTCCTAATTCGTCAAATTTTGTTTTATTAAAGTAAATTCCTGAAACATTGGCTGATAAAGGCACGCTATAAATTTTTCCATTTACTGCATAGTTTTCTGCATAGTTATTTTTGATATTCTCAAGATAAGACTTACCTGTCATATCTTCAAAATAACCAGCTTTTGCCCACTCTTTAAAATCTACATTCTGAGGATAAATGTTAATGACATCTGGGGCGTCACCTGCAAGCATACGTGTTTTTAGAACTGTTCCAGCACTTGGAACACTTGTCATTTTAACGTGAATGTTAGGATTTTCTGCTTCAAAATCCTTAATGATTTCTTTTAACGTATCCACCATTTCTGTCTTTTGATTGAAATATTCAATAGTTACCTTGCCATCAGCCGATGTGTCATCCTCTTTTGAACACGCCGTCAATATTAAACCAGCAGTGGTAGCTAAAGCTACTATGCCAGCAGCTATCAATTGTTTACGCCATTTCATTGAAAACCTCCTTATTGTTTCACAAAATAGTATTGTTTGCTGAGATAGTCACCTTGTGGGAGAATTACGGTCAAACCTGCATACATGAGTTCAGCCCCGGAGAAAACTTGTCCTGTTTCTTGTAAGCGATAGGTATCTGCTTCCTCTAAACCTTTCAGTTTGAGCGTCGTTTCAATTGTTTCAATCATTGAAAGTGTGCGAACGTAAGTTACAACAACTTTATCTTCATAGACAAATTGCACAGCCGCTTCATTTGCGCCTTGTTCTGGATTGATAAGACGATAATGCTTCCCGAATTGGACAACTGGACGAATGTCTTTGTAGTGAGAAACCTGAGTAGCAATCACTTCTTTTTCACTTTCTGGTAGACTTGTCAAATCAAGTTCGTAGCCAAGATTTCCCATCATAGCAACATTTCCACGTGTTTCAATTGGTGTTGTTCGTCCCATTTGGTGATTTGGGCTTGCTGAAACATGGGAACCCATAGAGATAGTTGGGTACAGATAGCTTGAACCATATTGAATTTGCAAACGAGAAATGGCATCTGTATTATCACTAGCCCAAACTTGTGGGAAGTAGCGCATCATTCCAAGGTCGTTTCGACCACCGCCGCCCGAGCATGATTCAAAGAGAATGTTACTATGCTTTTCTGTCAAATAAGACACCAAATCATACAAACCTAGCATGTAAGCATGAGATTGCATTTGGGTCGCAAGATAAGTATCACCATTTCCGATATTTGTGATGTTACGGTTATAATCCCATTTAACATAATCAATAGCATTTTCTGTCAAAATCTTATCAATAGCTGCCTTGATGTAGGCTACGACATCAGGATTTGCAAGGTTGAGCACCAATTGATTACGAGAATAAGTATGACCACGACCTTCAGCTTGAATAGCCCAATCAGGATGGATACGGTAAAGGTCACTATCTACAGAAATCATTTCCGGTTCAAACCACAAACCAAATTTTAAGCCTTTAGTATGAACTTTATCAATCAAATCACTCAATGGTCCACCGAGTTTTTCTTCATTGACAAACCAGTCACCAAGTGCACGATTATCGTCAAATCGATTTCCAAACCAACCGTCATCTAAAACAAAGAGTTCAATACCAAGTCTACTTGCTTCATCAACTAAATCAAGCAATTTTTCTTGCTTGAAAGCAAAATAAGTCGCTTCCCAGTTATTGATAAGAATCGGACGCTCAACATGAGCAAATTGTTTTGGCATGATATGATTTTTCACAAACAACTGGCTTTCTTGGCTCAAGTGTGTCAAACCTTTTACCGAATAAGTCATCAAAGCCACTGGCGTTTCAAAATTATCTCTAGCTGCCAATTGCCAAGCAAAGTTATCATCATTAAGACCAATCCCTAAGCGAACTTCATTCAATTGATTTTTTTGAACAAAAGCTTGAAAATTACCACTATAAAGCAGTTGCAAAGCAAGGGCACTGCCAGCATCCTCCGTCGCTGTCCTATCACACAAAATCACAGCCGGAGTCTGAGCATGGCCAGAGGCTCCGCGATTTGAAGCAATGCTAAAGATACCTTGTTCAACCATTTGACGACGAACTGTTTTCTCACGCGCATAAGCTCCTTGCAAAGTCACCATATCATAATTTCCAGCAGGTACATCAAGCATAGTTGATAAAGCACGGTTGATGACAACAGCTTTATCGGATAGATTACTAATCTTAGCAAAGGTTGAAATAGTGCTGCAATCAGCATAAGCAGTGTAGTAAAGTTTTAATTCTAGCGCAGCGACTTTGTCTTCAAGTGTCAAAACTAAAGTTTCGGCATCTTCTGTTGAATGTGGATTAGGTAATCCTGTTGCTTCTTTTGCACCATTTAAAATCTCACTAGATGTTAACTTAAATTGTGTTAATTCGTTGTTAGCGTGTGCTATTTTTAGAGATGGTTGTCGAAAATCTCCGAACCCGTGAACGCCAAAAACTTGGCGTTGGGTATCATAACTAAAGGTGCGGTTATCTGGAGTTGGATTTCCTGAAAAAGCGTGGTCCTTCTCCAAAATAGCATTTGAGCCGTGATATTTGGCGATTTTGCCTCCAATATGACGAAGAAGCAAATCCCCTTCTTTATTTTCGATAATCATTGACATCTCTTTACTTTGAATGTAAAAAAGATTCCCTTCGATGCGAATTCCCATGATAATTCCTCCCTTTGTTTACTAAAATTTTACCATCATTTATTTACCTCTTGAATGGTATCATGTTGGGCAAATATGGTAAAATGTTGTTTATAAAGGAGTTGATACTTTGAATATTCTAAATACCTACAACGAATTTGGCACGAATAATTTTGACCTGAACGTCGACCATTATGGTGCTGAGATTTGTGATAAAAACTACTCTTTTGGACCTACTGTTAGGGATAACTACGTCCTTCATTTCATTGTTGATGGCAAGGGAACTTTCAAAATCGATGGCACAACGACCGAACTTAAAACAGGTGATATGTTCATTTTGCCAAAAGGAAAAGTGACCTTCTACCAAGCTGACAGCAAGCACCCTTGGACTTATCTTTGGGTTGGATTTAGTGGCTCAAAAGCTGAAAGCATCTTAAATAAAACACAACTTCTTGAACACTATTTTTGTCACTCAACGCTCAACTCTAAAATCCTCGATCAGCTAGTCAAATTAACACAATTCCGTGATCAAAAACTCGATGACATTACAGAGCTTCAGCTGATTGCTGAACTTTACAAATTGCTAGCGTTTCTAATAGAAGAATTTCCAAGCAAAGCAATATCTGATAGCAGTATTTTGATTCAAAATTACATCAAGCAAGCTAAAAAAATCATTCACACACAATATGGAAATCCATTAAAAATTAGTGATATTGCCAAAAAGCTCAATCTAAATCGCTCCTACTTGTACAAGATTTTCAAAGAAGAAACGGGTTATTCTCTCAAGGATTATCTCATCCAAATCCGCATGGAAAAAAGTGCTGATTTGCTTACCAGCACGACTTTTCACATCTCAGAAATCGCAAATGCTGTAGGCTTTCCAGACGCTCTCGCCTTCAGCAAGGCTTTCAAAAAACATTTCGGACAAAGCCCAAGCAATTACCGTAAGACACAAAGATAAAAAAATCTCCCCCAAGAACTAAATTCTTGGGGGAGATTTTTTTATAATGCCCGATATTTTTTTAAAAGAAAGTATTCAATAATGTAAAAAGCAAACTAATAACAATTAAAGCTAGCCATTATAGATAGTTTTCCTTTGCCACTTTGCCAACCTGTTCGCAATCATAGAGCTACCGTTTTTAAAGGCTTAGCCGATATTGGCTACAATGCCTCTAAACATCTTTAGTTCTACGGCTTCAAAGTTCGGCTCTTTGTCAACTGTAGTGGATGGCAAAGAGCGAGCCACCTTTTCTAGAGTATCTGATAACAAAATAGGATACGTTCAAGTGAGGTTATTCAATCACTTGAGTTTCAGCTAATTTCTTGTACCAATGTGCAGATTTCTTAGGATAACGTTCTTGTGTATCGAAATCAACGTAGAAGAGTCCGTAACGTTTTTCATAACCATTAGACCATGAGAAGACGTCCATCAATGACCAGATGAAGTATCCTTTTACGTTTGCGCCATCGGCAATCGCATCAGACAATACTTCCAAGTGTTGTTTCACATAATCAATACGGCCATCATCGTAAACAGTGTTGTCCACAAATTCATCTTTGTATCCAAGTCCGTTTTCAGTGATGTAGATCTTCTTGTAGTTTGGATAATCTTTCTTGACACGCATTATTTGGTCATATAAACCTTGAGGGTAGATAATCCAGTCCCAATCCGTCCGAGGGACATAGTCAGGAGCCACACGACGTCCAACACCTTTGATTTGGTATTTAGAGCTTCCTTTTTCACCTTTACCGTTGTGGATGATTTCAGTTTCACCATCAAAGACTTCCATCCAATCACTCATGTAGTAGTTAATTCCAAGGAAGTCGTTCAAATCTTTAGCTGCTTCAAGGACTGCAAAGTCTTCCTCACGAAGATCCAAGCTACCACCATTTACTGATAAGATGTGGTTTACCCCTTCCATGGTTGCATCTGAGTAGTGTCCAAGGTAAGTCGCATCCAAGATAAATTTGTTGTGGATGATATCTTCCAACTCAGCAGCACGAACGTCTGCAGGATTTTTAGGATCCAAAGGATACTTAGTTGGAAGGGCGTGAACAACCCCAATTTCACCTGTATAACCTTTACCTTTGTACAATTTCACAGCACGTGCATGAGAAACCATCATATTGTGGTGAGATTGGAAGACTTTAGCAAGGTCATATTGAATACCTGGTGGGAATTTACCTACCAAGTATTGACCATCACCGATTGGGCCAATTTCATTGAAGGTTGTCCAGTAGTTGACTTCTGGGAACTCTTCAAAACAGAAGGCAGCATAATCTACAAAATGTTCGATGTTTTCACGATTCAAGAAGTCTCCGTTTGAGTGAAGAGCTTCAGGTGTATCAAAGTGGTGAAGAGTTACAAATGGTTCTACATGACGTTTATGACATTCTGCAAATAACTTATGATAGAATTCTACCCCTTTTGGATTGACTTCACCATAGCCAGTTGGGAAAATACGTGACCAAGCAATAGAAATACGGATTCCATTTACGCCATATTCTTCAGCCAACTGTAAGTCTACTGGATATTTATGGTAGAAATCACTCGCTGGTTCAGCAGTATACCAATAGTTATCTACTAGGTATTTGTCCCAAGCAACAGGACCTTTTTCATCTGTATGTGTAGCACCTTCTGCCTGATAAGCTGCTGTTGCGCCACCGAAAATAAAATCTTTAGGTAATGTTTTTGACATAAGTTTCCCCTTCTCAATCATAAAATAAAAACAAAGCAAGATGGAGAGGAGTCAGTGAGCAATCCTTCTCCATCTCACTTCAATCAACAGTAAATCCATTTATTATTGAAATTGTTCTTGAACGAATGCAAGAGCGCCTTTACCATCACGAGTCAACTTGATGTATTGAGCTCCTTCAGTCTTAGCCAATTTGATTCCAAGTTTATCTGTTTCAGCCTTCATATCTTCATAGTTTGAAGCTACTTGAGGAGCAAGGATAACAAGGTCAAATTCTGGCAACATTTCACGGTGAGCACCGTAGCCACCAGCAGCAGCCTTCACAGGAACATTGTATTCTGCAGCAGCTTTATTCAAAGCGTTGGCAAGAAGTCCACTAGTTCCACCACCGGCACAAAGGACCAATACGTTTGTTTCTTTTGTGATATTGTTTTGAACTGGTTCGCCTTCAACACCAGCTTTTTCAAGAATAGCATCTGCTTTAGCAGTGTTAAAGTTTGCAGCAACTTTTTCTTTCAAGCTATCGTTTGATTTACCTGAACGTTCTTCTTCAAGAATTTGTTCATCATAAACTTTAACGAATGGGTAGTAAATGATCACGTCAACTACTACTAATAGCGCAGCAAGGATGAATGAAAGTACTTGGAAGTTCGTACCAAGAACAATACCAAGAGGTCCAGGAGTCACCCATGGAAGGTTAGCAGAGAATGAGTTCATTCCCAAGGTATCAACGAAGAATTTGAAGATCCACACGTTTGCAATTGGAGCGAAGATAAATGGAACAAAGAAGATTGGGTTCAATACAATTGGAGCACCGAACAAGAGTGGTTCGTTTACACCGAAGAATGTAGGAACAACAGACGCACGTCCGATTGCACGGTTACGCTCTGATTTACACAACCACATGAAGAGGAATGGAACAATCAAGGTTGCACCAGTACCACCCATGGTAACGATAAACATTTGAGTACCAGATGTGATGAGTTTATCGGCATGTTGTCCAGCTTGAATCAAATGCAAGTTGTTATCAATATTTGCGTAAGTAATTGCAGCGATTGCTGGTTCTACGATTGAAGGACCATGGATACCTACAAACCAGAAGAAGGCAAAAGCACCAAAGATGATAGTAATACCAAGGTATCCGTCTGCAGCTGAGAATAGTGGAGCAAGAAGAGTACCAATTGATTCAGCAACTGTTACATGAAGGCTTGCTTTCACAACTAATTCAAGTGCATACAAGAGTACAACTGACAATGTAAATGGAATCAAGTCTTTAAATACTTGTGAAATATTTGGTGGAACCTCGTCCGGCATGCGGATAGTCACATTGTTTTTCACACAGACTTTGTAAACATTAACAGTAACGAATGCAGCAATAAAGGCTGTTAGCAACCCCTTTGTCCCCATGAATGCTGTTAAGAATCCACCTTCTTTAGCAGGTTCAGCAGCCATGAGCAAGAATCCAACCATAGAAGCCAACATTGTAGAAATGAAGTTGATTTGGTTGGTTGCTGGAAGGTCACGGTTCATTGAATCAGTCAAAGCCTTAGCCGTTGTACCACCAACGAAGAAGGCCAAGATGCCCATAGAATAGTTATATGGAGTCATCAAGAGTGTTTCAATATCTTTAGACCAGTGGAATCCCCAAGCGTTTGGCACATACGCAATTAGGATGAAGATAGATGAGAATAAGATTACAGGCATCCCTGCAATGAAACCATCACGAATCGCTCGCAAATATTTATTACGAGAAATCCTCTCAAAGAATGGTTTCCCTTTTTCAATAAGCTCAATGAGTTTGTTCATTATTTAGCTCCCCTTTTGTATAATTCAATAAGATGATGAATCACATCTTTTAACAAGATGGTTGTCATCAAGTGATCCTGTCCGTGCATCATTGTGATGCTGTATGGAATTTCTTCGCCCGCAGCTTCTTGAGCAAGCATAGATGTTTGCGCTTTGTGAGCTTCCGCAATGCAATTTGCTGCTTCTTCAACAAGAGCTTCTGCTTTAGCAAAATCGCTAGTTTCAGCAGCTTTTAATGCTTCTAGAAGTTTAGAACGAGCATCACCAGCATAAGCGACAATTTCAAAGCCAAGTAATTGGACTTCTTCTCTATTCATAATAGTTCCTCCTTATAATTTTAATGATATAGAGCAAATTAAATTTTTACAAGAGACGTTGAACATGAAGAACGATATAAATTCGTTCACTGTGGAGTTCGTTCAATGTTGTCTCGAGACAATTCCTGCTTAACTAATTCAAGAATATGCTTCGTTCGACTAATCTGAAACGATGGAGTCACTTCCCCTTCTCTCTTGGCATTTATAAAATGAATAGCAATTCTTCCAAGTTCGTCCTCAGGAAAAGTTACCGACAACTTTTGACTTAAAATAGCAACAGCTTCTTGCGCCATTTGAAACTCAGTAACATACGCCGCTGAAATATCTGGTAAATGACTTTCCTGATAAGCTCCCTTTAAAAGCTTTTGATATACCAAATAAACGTGGTCGGTAAGGGTTACATATAGGTATTCCTGAACAGGAAAATGATATTTGCTACCAAATCATCAATCATGTTATAAGTCACCGTTAGAATATCAAGCGGAATATTTTTCAAAAGCGTTAAAAAGTTTTCTTTGGATTCCTCTGTTTTCAAAAGGAAAACTTTATCGACTTTGCTTGGAGTGATTAAATCACCTTTTTTCTTTTGAAAGACTATCCCTAGCCCCATGACAACGGCTTGGTCATCCTGCTCATTTTTACCAGAGCGACATTATTGTTGAGTGCTTGTACAATCCGAAACATTCTACTCTCCTCACGTGGTTCCTAGACAAAAAACACAAACAAATTAGAATCCTCCCTTCTAGGTCATTTGCGGCTTGCCTAATGTCTTAGTTACAATCCACTCTATTAATTTCTACGATTATAATATAACAAACAATTTTAACTTTGTAAACCCTTTCTTTGTGTTTTTTTGATTTTTTTTGTTTATTTTAAACAAATTCAAAAAATCGTAATATCAAAGGATTTTTTACTCGTTTCCCCACTCGCTACAAAAGTTACTTGACGTTTATCTTCTAAAATATCACTTTCATCAAGCGACGTTGACAAGCCGCTCCACGGCTCTAGAGCAATAAAAGGGCTCTTATTGACGGTTGACCATAAAATCAAATTTGGAAAATCTTCAAAATCCAAACGCAATCCTTTATCGTGTTTATGAGATTTCAAAGAAACGCTGCGTGAAGCTAATTTATCCAAAGTAATAGCATCTTTGGCAAACAAAGCATAATCCAAATTTAGAATATTTTGCTTTTCTAAAAATGGCGTACGCTTATTCACATCAAGAAGCCCTGTTTCTGGAAAAGATTCTGGAACAGTACAAGTTTCCTCTTTTTCAAATTCGAGATAATAATCTTCATAACACTCATCAGCAAGCAATGGGCAATTAAACCCAGGGTGCCCACCAATAAAGTAAGGCATGACCTTTTCTGTCTCGCGATTTGCCACTTGGTAACTTGTTTTAATCGTCTTTCCAATCAAAGTGTAAATGATTTTCAACTCAAAATTATAAGGATAATTTGCCAACATTTCCGCATCAGGGGTGATTGAAAAAGCAAGGCTATTTTCAGATAATGGTTCATAAGTAAAAGTCTTCTTACGCACCAAACCATGTCGCGGTATCACACCTGTAAAATGGGGACGGCTACTAGGACGATAAATAGCTTCATCATCACGTAAGCTCCCACAAATTGGAAATAATACTGGTGCTTGTGAACTCCAATACTCTGGATTTCCTTGCCACAAATATTCGACGCCGTCTTTATCTTTTATGGATGACAAAGCGCCACCAAATTCCTTAAACCGAACTGTTAAGAAATCATTTTTTAATTCAATAACCATTATTTTCTCCTAAATAAAATGAGAATGAACAGCCTCATAACCGCCATTCTCATCACGCGTAAAAACAAAATAATAAAAGAAGTTTTAGTGAGTTAGATTAGGCAAATACTGGTTCTACAACTTTCTCACTCCATGAGCTGGCTGTTTTGGTAAGGACTGCGTTGAGCTCTTCGATATTCTTGCGTCCTTGTGTTCTTAGCCATTCACGCGCTGCGGCTTCGCCTTCTTCGATATACACTTGTACAGAGCCAGCCCAAGTAGCACGTCCGCAAAGGACACCGTTGAATTTAGCACCCGATTCAGCCGCAAATACCAACGTTTCTTGGAAAAGCTTTGCTGAAACACCTGCGCTAAGATAGATATATGGCAAATAACTTGCTGCTTCTTGGTCTTTGAAAGCTTTAGCAGCTTCTTCTTTAGTGTAAACCACTTCACCGTCCGCAAAGCCTTCAACATATTTCATGTTGACAGGGACTTCAACCTTGAGCACATCAATACCAAAGCGGTCGTCAGAAAAAACTTTCATGGCTTCGTTAACTTTGTGAGGTTTTACTTTGGCAAATGCTACGCTTGTATTGTCAGAGATAGTTTCATCATAAGTCAAAATCTCAAGGAAGAATGGCATATCTTCAGCTTTACATTCGGCACCAATGCGTTCGATATAAGCTTGTTTTTGAAGATTAACGTATTCATCACCATCAACGTCATAATAAAGCAAGAATTTCACTGCATCAGCTCCTTCTTCTTTAAGACGTTTAGCAGACCATTCGACCAAGCAATCTGGCAAGCGGCTAGTCGTTGTCGCATCATAACCTGTTTTTTCATAAGCAAGCAAAAGTCCAGCATTCGCAGCACGAACCTTACTTGCTGGCAAACCATACTCAGGGTCAAGAAGAATAGATGACGCATACGGTGTCAATTCTTCTGAAACCAAGGCTTTCAATTGTTCGATTTGTTCAACACTTGGTTCTTCTGTTTGATAGTTTGCCATCATGCGTTTAAGTGCTCCACGTTGGTCAAATGCCAAAGCAGAAATCACGCCATCACGGCTAAGCTTCTCAAGTAATCTGCGTTTTTCTTGTGTTAATACCATTTTTCTTATACCTCTTCTACCTGAATTTGATAAAATAAGTTTTCGTAATTTGTCATATTGACATGACCTGTCATTTTTTCTTGAGCGTTTAGCATACCAAGGGCATTCGCATGACGTAAGAAGTCTTTGTCGGAAAGGTTATGGATAATCGCTGACGCAATACCAGCCACCGTTGAATCACCAGAACCAACAGGATTGACCACATCGATTTTTGGAATGGTAACGCGGTAATAGTGGTCACCGTGTTTCGCAAAAGCTCCTTTGCTGCCTAGTGAAACGACCACCCAATCAATCCCTGCAAACAAATCATCTTGCAAGATTTCTTTTAAGTCATCCACATCATCGCTCACTTCTCTTCCAACAAGTTGTGATAATTCTTCTGTGTTTGGCTTGATAACAAACGGTTTGTCATCACCTGTTAAAACAACTTCCAGAGCCTTACCAGAACAATCTAGCACCACTTTTTTGCCTTGCGAATTAGCAAGGCAAATGACTTTTTGATAATAATCACTTTCAAGTCCCGCTGGAAGACTTCCTGAAATCGTGATGACATCATAAGACGGGCAAAGGTAACGAAAATGATTAAGAAAACCATCTGCCTCATCTCGGTCAATCATCGGACCTGCTTCCAAGACTTCTGTCTGCAAGCCTTCATGTAAAATCGCAATGCAATTGCGGGTTTCCCCATGAATCGGAAAGAAACGATGTTGAATACCATTTTGATCAAGCCTACTGGTTAAAAAGTCACCGAGCTTTCCACCGATAAAGCCTGTCGCAGTCACATTGTCACCAATTTCTGATAGCACACGTGCGACGTTCAAACCCTTACCACCTGCTGTTTTCTTAACCTCAGAAACACGATTGACCGTATCCAAAGTTAGTTCATCAAGCGGATAAGAAATATCAATTGACGGATTCAATGTTACGGTAAGAATCATCTGATTTTCTCCTAGTCGTGATATTCGCCACGGTCCCATTTTTCAAGAAATTCATCAAAAAAATCTGGTGATGTTTGGTCCTCATTAACCGTTTCGACTTGTGCAATTTTTTCAATCAAAGCTTTATTTTCTGCTGTTGGTTTGTATTCAGCTTTAATAAAGGCTTCAATAATATCGCACATGAGTAATTCGCCTGTGATTTTGCCACCAAAACCAATGACATTAGCATTTAATTCTTCTTTGGCGTAAATCGCTGTTGTCATATCGCGAACCAAAGCTGAACGAATGCCTGGAACTTTGTTGACAGAGTTGTTGATTCCAACACCTGTTCCACAGATACAAACACCTAAATCTGCTTGACCGCTTGTCACCGCTTCACCGACTTTTTTACCAAAGATAGGATAATGTGTACGTGTGTGGTCATATGTTCCACAATCAATAACCTCATAGCCTTTTGATTTCAAGAAATCTGATACTGCCATTTTTTCTGTTGTTACGATATGGTCACATCCAATTGCAATTTTCATTTTATCTTCCTCGCTCCTAACACATTTTATTCAACATATCAACACGGATTTGGTGACGACCACCGTCATAGTGACCTTCCAAGAATCCTTTAGCAATATTTTTAGCTAATTCGACACCGACTATTTCTGCACCCATGGTAATCATACGAGCATTATTGTGAGCACGTGTCATGTAAGCAGAGCGTTCATCTGAAACTTCCGCTGCGACCATTCCTTTGACTTTAGTTGCTGTCATAAAGCTACCAGCACCATAAGCATCAATCATAATACCAAGATTGCCTTCAGCCGCATTGACACCCGCCGCAACAGCAAGTGTATTATCAACAAAATCTTTAGTCACATCTGTCACATCATTAACATCATAATCATTTGCAAGCAAGTATTCTTTGATAATATTTTTCAAAGTTTCACCTGCGGCATCTGAACCAAGAATAACTGTCATTTTAACACCTCAAAATTTTTCTTTTATCTAGATAATTTTTTAAAAAACGTTTTTTTATGTTTATATAATAAACCTAAAACAAACATTTGTCAACATGTTTGTTTAATTTTTTTAATTTTGTTTGTTGTTTTGTGTTTGTTACGAATGTAGCTATCCCCACCAAATCATTGATAATATTAGAGTTGTTAACTTTATTACAATTCTGTTTCGTAATGTTTCTTTTTTTTCTTATTTGTTGAGTTTGTCTGTTTTTTATGATAAGATAGAGATAAGATGTCATTTATTATGCAAATGGAAAGGAGATTTTTATGTTAAAAAAAGAACGCCTCCAGTGGATTCTTGAAAAAGTCAATGCCAAAGGTGTCATTACTGTTAATGATGTCATAAAAGAGCTTGGCGTTTCAGATATGACTGTCAGACGCGACTTAGATGAACTTGACAAAGACGGATTACTTATCCGCATCCACGGTGGTGCACAGGGCATTGATGGCCCAAAAATCAGAAGTAGACACGAAAAATCAAACACTGAAAAACAAGAACTCCAAATTGAAGAAAAACGTGCTATCGCTAAATTCGCTAGTCAGCTTATTCAAGAAGGAGAAACGATTTTTATTGGACCAGGAACGACACTCGAACATTTTGCAAGTGAACTCGTCTCCAAAAATATTCGAGTTATTACAAACAGTTTGCCTGTTTTTAACATTTTAAACGAAAATAAAAACACCGATTTAATCTTAACTGGTGGAGAATATCGTGATATTACAGGCGCTTTTGTCGGGTCTTTGACTGCCAACTACCTCCAAAACCTAAAATTCTCAAAGGCTTTTGTGAGCGCTAATGGTGTGTTTGGTGATTCTATTGCCACATATAGTGAAAGTGAAGGAGAAATTCAACGTATCGCACTTGATAACGCCATTGAAACATTCTTGCTCGTTGACCATGAAAAATTCGACAAATACGACTTTTACGATTTCTATCGCATTAGCGACATCAATCATCTGGTAACCGATTCTGCCATTACCAGCGACACCAAAGAAAAATTCGGTCAACTAACCGATATTATCGTTGCCAAAGACTGATTCCAGTAATAAAAAGGGAGTGGGACAAATAAAGTCTCCACTGGAGACTTTATTCATGAGCCTAGAAATTAAAAAGCGAATCGGTAATTTCAAAGAAATTCGATTTCTCAGCAAGTCTCAGTTTCTAGTTGCTTACCTAAAACAGTCTTATCCCCAGATTGTTGAAGTCCAAACTACTGCGTCTTGCTTATTACAACTACATAATTAAAGAGGCTGAGCACTTGTGAACTGCACCCCAAAAGTTGGACAGAAAAAATCTAACTTTTGGGGTGTTTTTGTATGAAATTGAGTTACGAAGAT
>CAKPVT010000030.1 GCA_934196125.1 uncultured Streptococcus sp.
TGGACATATAAAAACTCCCCTTATAGTTTCTAGTGAATTTTTGTTTTTTCACTGTCTACTATATGGGGAGTATATCAAGCTGTCTCTTTACTACTTCTTAGTATAAATCTAGATAGTTATCAATTTCCCATTGTGAAACAAAGGCCGCATAGCTTGACCATTCAATTTTCTTAGTTTCCACAAAGTTTACAAAGATATGTTCACCAAGTGCTGCTTTGACAACTTCATCTTCTTGTAAAGCTTTAACAGCATTGTGCAAAGTAGATGGAAAGTCACGGATACCTGCTTCTTTACGTTCTTCTTCAGTCATGACATAGATATTTGATTCAACTGGAGCTGGAGCTTCAATTTTGTTTTCAATACCGTCAAGACCTGCTTCAAGAAGGACAGCAAGTGCAAGATATGGGTTAGCAGTTGGGTCAACAGAACGAAGTTCCAAACGAGTACCCATACCACGTGAGGCAGGAACGCGAATAAGCGGTGAACGGTTGCGTCCAGCCCATGCAATATAAACTGGTGCTTCATAACCAGGAACCAAACGTTTGTATGAATTTACAGTTGGGTTCATGATTGCAGTGTAGTTATAAGCATGTTTCATCAAACCGCCAAGGAAGTAATATGCTGTTTCTGACAATTGCATACCTTTTGGATCTTCAGTATCGTAGAAGGCATTGTTTCCATCGTAATCGAACAATGACATGTTACAGTGCATACCTGAGCCGTTGATACCGAATTTAGGTTTAGCCATAAAAGTAGCATAAAGACCATGTTTACGAGCAATTGTTTTAACAACAAGTTTGAAAATTTGAATGTTATCACAAGCTTTCAAAACATCAGCGTATTTAAAGTCAATTTCATGTTGACCAATAGCCACTTCGTGGTGACTTGCTTCAACTTCAAATCCCATTTCAGTCAAAACATTAACGATTTCACGACGAGTGTTATCTGCAAGGTCAGTTGGTGCAAGGTCGAAGTAACCACCACGGTCGTTTACTTCAAGAGTTGGTTCACCTTTTTCATCCAATTTGAACAAGAAGAATTCTGGTTCCGGACCAAGGTTAAATGATTTGAAACCAACTTTTTCCATATGACGAAGAGCACGTTTCAAGTTCCCACGTGGGTCACCTGCAAATGGTTCACCTTCAGCAGTATAGATGTCACAGATCAAACCTGCAACAGCACCATTTTCACCGCCCCAAGGGAATACTGTCCAAGTATCAAGGTCTGGATGTAAGAACATATCAGATTCATTGATACGAACAAAACCTTCGATTGAAGAACCGTCAAACATTGCTTTGTTTGCCAATACTTTATCAAGTTGTTCATCAGTTGCTGGAATTTCCACGTTTTTCAATGTCCCAGCGATATCTGAGAACATTAAACGCAAGAAAGTTACATTTTTTTCTTTGACTTCGCGACGAATGTCAGCTGCTGTAATAGTCATGAATTATGGTCTCCTTTTTAAAACCGAAATAACCGAGCGGCGCGTATTTTTAGATGTGCCAGTTGCTAATGTACTGTGATGGGGGCGAAAAACGACCTTGGTTACGGAGTTCATCTTGTAAGATACGACGAACATCAGCATCAGTTAAAGATTTTTGTTTCTGATGTGCTTTATCTTGTCGCTCCGCATATTCACGCTTAATAGCCGCAATATTAAGCCCCTCATCAAGAAAATCTTTAATTTCGATCAATCGATCCATGTCGTTTAACGAATACATACGACGATTTCCCGACGTCCTCTCTGGGGTAATTAAACCTTGATCTTCATAATAACGAATCTGGCGTGCTGTTAAATCCGTCAATTTCATTACCGTTCCAATAGGAAATACCGCCATTGAACGTCTGAGTTCTTTTTCTTTCATGATGGCCTCCTTCCGACACTTATTATAGTCTGAAAATTCTAAACCGTCAACCCCTTATGTAAGAAAATATGACATAAACGGAAAATTTTTAGCTTTTTTTGCGTAAAAGCTCCCTAATCTTATCAACATCAGAATTAACAAGAATAGCTACAAAGACTCCGCAAAATGTTTCAAATACCCTAGCAAATACATATAAAATAGTATCTCCAGAAGGAATTGATAAGGTAATAATCAAAAGCGCTGATGTTCCACCAATGATTCCTGCTTTGTTATTAATTGAAACATTAATCATAATTCCTAACATGGTAAAAATTGGGACAAAAATCAACGTTACCCAAAACTGATTATGGAAAAATTGATTGATAAAAAAGAAGAGCAAAGATAGCAAACCACCAACACTATTTCCTACCACACGTGAGAAGCCAAAATGAACACTTTTGTCCAAACTTTCACGTAAACTAAAAACAGCTGTCAGTGTTCCTATCTGCAGCCCTTCCCATCCAAATAAATGGAAAATTAATAAAACCAAAAAAACAGCTAAACCAGTCTTAAAGGTGCGCATGCCCAATTTAAATTTACTCGGGTCAAACTTATAATTCGATAAAAGATTTTTTAAATAATTCATAACTCACAACCAATTTGCATTTTCTTTATTTTAACATATTTTCAAATTGATTTGTAAGCGTTCCACCAACATGAATGCGTTTACCACAAAATATCTCTCACTTGAATTCCACAAAACAAAATAATAGTAGCACTTTTAAGCAATAAAATGTTTTCTTTTCATTTATGGATTTTACACATAAAAAAGGGCGGCAAAGCCGCCCTTTTGAATCTTCTTAACGAAGAAATTATTATTTATCAGTAAGTGCTGCAAGACCTGGAAGTACTTTACCTTCAAGAAGTTCCATAGAAGCTCCACCACCAGTAGAAATCCATGAGAATTTGTCAGCACGACCAAGGTTGATAGCTGCGGCAGCTGAGTCACCACCACCGATAATTGATTTAACGCCTGGTTGTTTAACGATAGCGTCCATTACACCGATTGTACCAGCTTGGAAATCAGGGTTTTCGAACACACCCATAGGTCCGTTCCAAACAACTGTTTTAGCACCAGTCAATTCTTCGTCAAATTTAGCGATAGATTTTGGACCGATATCAAGACCAAGGAATCCAGCATCTACTGCTGCACCTTCAGTATCTTTAACTTCAGTGTAATCAGCAAAAGCGTTAGCTTCTTTTGAGTCAACTGGCAAGATTAATTTACCGTCAGCTTTAGCCAAAAGTTCTTTAGCAACATCAAGTTTGTCTTCTTCAACAAGTGAGTTACCGATTTCGATACCTTGTGCTTTAAGGAATGTGTAAGTCATACCACCACCGATAAGGACTTTATCAGCTTTCTTCAACAAGTTTTCGATAACACCGATTTTATCTGAAACTTTTGAGCCACCAAGGATTGCGATAAATGGACGAACTGGTTTTTCAACAGCTTCTTGGATGTACGCAATTTCGTTTTCAAGAAGGAAACCTGCAACAGCTTTTTCAACGTTTGCAGAGATACCTACATTAGATGCGTGTGCACGGTGTGCAGTACCAAATGCATCGTTAACGAAGATTCCGTCACCAAGTGAAGCCCAGTATTTACCAAGTTCTGGATCGTTTTTAGATTCTTTTTTACCGTCAACATCTTCAAAACGAGTGTTTTCAACAAGAA
Source organism: uncultured Streptococcus sp. (assembly GCA_934196125.1). Lineage (GTDB taxonomy): Bacteria > Bacillota > Bacilli > Lactobacillales > Streptococcaceae > Streptococcus. Next base: position 3,580 of record CAKPVT010000030.1, read on the forward strand.
GAACTTCACCGTCTTTAAGGTTGTTGATAGCTTCTTCAAGTTCAGCACCACGTGTAACACCTGGAAAGACAACTTCTTGACCAAGTTTAGCTGCCAAATCAGCTGCTACTGGAGCAAGAGATTTACCTTCTTTATCAGCTTCTTCTTTAACACGTCCAAGGTGAGAGAAAAGAATTGCACGACCACCTTGTTCGATGATGTACTTGATTGTTGGAAGAGCCGCAGAAATACGGTTGTCGTTAGTGATAACGCCATCTTTCAAAGGCACATTAAAGTCAACACGGACAAGAACTTTTTTGCCTTTCAAATCAACGTCTTTAACAGTCAATTTAGCCATTTGATAGGACTCCTTATTATTTTTTATACATGCTAATTATATCACAAAACCTGTAAAAGAGGTAGCAAAATCAGTACATTTTGTACGCCAGCCACTACTAAACGAGGAAACCTGTAAATTTCTGTATCATTTTACAATATACAAAAAAGAGAGGAACGAATCCTCTCTTCTTCAGCTAACTCATTGATTATTTAGCAATTTTTGCAAAGTATTCAAGAGTACGAACAAGTTGTGAAGTGTAAGACATTTCGTTGTCGTACCATGAAACAGTTTTAACCAATTGAGTACCATCAGCTGCTTCAGTTACTTCTGTTTGAGTTGCGTCAAACAATGAACCGAATGAGATACCTACGATATCGCGTGAAACGATTGGGTCAGTGTTGTAACCGAATGATTCAGTTGCAGCAGCTTGCATAGCAGCGTTAACTTCTTCAGCAGTTACTTTTTTGTCAAGAACTGAAACAAGTTCAGTAAGTGATCCAGTTGGAACTGGTACACGTTGAGCATGACCTTGAAGTTTACCGTTCAATTCTGGGATAACAAGACCGATAGCTTTAGCAGCACCAGTTGAGTTAGGAACGATGTTTTCAGCAGCAGCACGTGCGCGACGGAAGTCACCTTTACGGTGTGGTGCGTCAAGAGTCATTTGGTCACCAGTGTAACCGTGAACTGTGGTCATTGTACCAACTTTAAGACCGAATGATTTGTTCAAAGCATCAGCCATTGGCGCAAGACAGTTTGTTGTACATGAACCAGCTGAGATAACTGTTTCAGTACCATCAAGAATTTCGTGGTTAGTGTTAAATACGATTGTTTTAACATCTGATCCACCAGGAGCTGTGATAACAACTTTTTTAGCTCCACCTGCGTGCAAGTGTTTTTCAGCAGCAGCTTTAGTTGCAAAGAAACCAGTTGCTTCAAGAACGATTTCTACACCATCGTTAGCCCAGTCGATTTGTTCTGGGTCACGTTCTGCAGAAACTTTAACGAATTGACCATTAACTTCAAAACCACCATTTTTAACAACAACATCACCGTCAAAACGACCTTGAGTTGTATCGTATTTCAACAAGTGTGCAAGCATAGCTGGGTCGGTAAGGTCGTTAATACGAGCTACTTCAACACCTTCAACGTTTTGGATACGACGGAATGCAAGACGACCAATACGACCAAAACCGTTAATACCAACTTTAACTACCATAGTGATTTCCTCCTTATGAAAATCAAAAAAATTTTTATTTTAAAAGGTTTCCCTTTTAGACAATTGTGAAAAGATTAACTTACGTAGGCACAAATCAATCTTTCAACGTTAGTATTATATAACTATTTCGCCAAAATTGCAAACATTATTACCGTTTTCATTACAAAAAAGGACACTCATTTGAGCATCCTTTTTAACAGTAATTATTCACCAGAATTTTTCTTGATGATTTCTTCTTGAACTGATTTAGGAACGTCTTCGTAGTGGTCAAATACCATCATGAATGTACCACGTCCTTGAGTTGCAGAACGAAGAACTGTTGCGTAACCGAACATTTCAGCAAGTGGAACGAAGGCACGAACGATTTGGCTATTACCGTGAGCTTCCATACCATCAACACGTCCACGACGAGCTGTAACGTGACCCATAACGTCACCAAGGTTTTCTTCTGGAGCTGTGATTGTAACAAGCATCATTGGTTCAAGAATAACTGGGTGTGCAGTTTTAGCAGCTTCTTTAAGTGCAAGTGATGCAGCAATCTTGAAGGCTGTTTCAGATGAGTCGACATCGTGGTATGAACCATCGTAAAGTTTAGCTTTAACGTCAACTATTGGGTAACCAGCAAGAACACCGTTAGCCATAGATTCTTGAAGACCTTTTTCTACCGCAGGAATGAATTCACGAGGAACCACACCACCGACGATAGCATTTTCGAATTCGAATCCTTTACCTTCTTCATTTGGAGTAAATTCAATCCAAACATCACCGAATTGACCTTTACCACCAGATTGGCGTTTGAAGAATCCACGTGCTTGAGTAGCTTGACGGAATGTTTCACGGTATGATACTTGTGGAGCACCTACGTTAGCTTCAACTTTGAATTCACGTTTCATACGGTCAACAAGGACGTCAAGGTGAAGTTCACCCATACCAGAGATAACTGTTTCACCAGTTTCAACGTTAGTTTCAACACGGAATGTTGGGTCTTCTTCAGCAAGTTTTTGAAGAGCGATACCCATCTTATCTTGGTCAGCTTTAGATTTAGGTTCAACCATCAATTGGATAACTGGTTCTGGAACATCGATTGATTCAAGAATAACTTTAGCTTTTTCATCAGTCAATGAGTCACCAGTTGTAGTATCTTTCAAGCCAACAGCAGCGGCGATATCACCAGCGTAAACTGTTTCGATTTCGTTACGGTGGTTAGCATGCATTTGAAGGATACGTCCGATACGTTCACGTTTACCTTTAGATGTGTTAAGAACGTAAGAACCGCTGTTCAATACACCTGAGTAAACACGGAAGAATGTCAAACGACCTACGAATGGGTCAGTCATGATTTTGAATGCAAGGGCTGCAAATGGTTCTTCATCTGACGCTGGACGTTCTTCTTCTTCGTCTGTATCTGGGTTAACACCTTTGATTGCAGGGATGTCAAGTGGGCTTGGAAGGTAGTCGATAACCGCATCAAGCATCATTTGAACACCTTTGTTTTTGAAGGCAGAACCACAAAGAACTGGGAAGAATTCAACGTTGATAGTTGCTTTACGGATAGCAGCTTTCAATTCAGCTTCAGTGATTTCTTCACCTTCAAGGTATTTCATCATCAATTCTTCATCAGTTTCAGCAACTGCTTCGATCAATTTTTCACGATATTCGTTAGCTTGATCTACGTATTCAGCTGGAATATCTTCTTCAAGAATATCTGTACCAAGGTCGTTAGTATAGATTTCGGCTCTCATTTTAACCAAGTCAATGATACCGTTGAAGCTATCTTCAGAACCGATTGGCAATTGAATTGGGTGAGCGTTAGCTTGAAGACGATCGTGAAGTGTGCTTACTGAGTAAAGGAAGTCAGCACCGATTTTGTCCATTTTGTTTGAGAATACGATACGAGGAACACCGTATTCAGTAGCTTGACGCCAAACTGTTTCAGTTTGAGGTTCTACACCTGATTGTGAGTCAAGAACTGTTACCGCACCATCAAGAACACGAAGAGAACGTTGTACTTCGATTGTGAAGTCCACGTGCCCTGGTGTGTCGATAATGTTTACACGGTAGTCTTTCCATTGTGCAGTTGTAGCGGCAGATGTGATTGTGATACCACGTTCTTGCTCTTGTTCCATCCAGTCCATCTGTGAAGCACCTTCGTGTGTTTCACCGATTTTATGGATTTTACCAGTATAGTAAAGAATACGCTCAGTTGTTGTTGTTTTACCAGCATCGACGTGAGCCATGATACCAATGTTACGAGTTTTTTCAAGTGAAAATTCGCGAGCCATTTTTTTCTCCTATGTATAAATTTAATTTACTACTCTATTATAGCATACTTTTAGAACGGATAGGCAGGACCTACCCGTTCTAAACATGCTTTATTAAATTTGATACAGATTAGCAAACAAAACACTTGCTAAACACAGCCTGAATACTAGTAGTAAAAAATTTTAATTGTATTCGAAGCTTTGTATCTGTATATCGCAGATTACCAGCGGAAGTGTGCGAACGCACGGTTTGCTTCTGCCATACGGTGTGTATCTTCGCGTTTTTTAACTGAAGCACCAGTGTTGTTAGCAGCATCCAAGATTTCTTTTGCAAGACGATCTTTCATAGTGTGTTCACCACGAGCACGTGATGCAGTTACCAACCAACGAAGCCCAAGAGTTGTACGACGTTCTGGACGAACTTCAACTGGGACTTGGTAGTTAGAACCACCAACACGACGAGCACGTACTTCAAGAACAGGCATGATGTTTTCCATAGCTGTTTCGAATACTTCAAGTGCATCGTTTCCAGTAGCATCTTTGATTTGTTCAAATGCATCATAAACGATTGATGCAGCTGTACCACGTTTACCATCAAGCATAACACGGTTGATAAGACGTGTTACAAGTTGTGAATTGTATAATGGATCTGGCAATACTTCGCGTTTAGGCGCTCTATTTTTACGACTCATTTTTTCTTATCCCCCTTCTATTATCCTTTAGGACGTTTAGCACCGTATTTAGAACGGCCTTGTTTACGATCAGCAACACCTGCAGTATCAAGTGCACCACGAACGATGTGGTAACGTACCCCTGGAAGGTCTTTTACACGTCCACCACGGATAAGAACAACACTGTGTTCTTGAAGATTGTGTCCGATACCCGGGATGTACGCAGTAACTTCGATAAGGTTGCTCAAACGTACACGAGCGAATTTACGAAGGGCTGAGTTAGGTTTTTTAGGTGTCATTGTTCCAACACGAGTTGCAACACCACGTTTTTGTGGTGAAGATACGTTAGTTTGAACTTTTTTGTGGCTGTTGTAACCAACGTTAAGTGCTGGTGATTTAGATTTTTCAACTTTAGATTTACGTGGTTTACGTACCAACTGGTTGATTGTAGGCATCTACTTTTCTCCTGTAAGATTTTTTATTTTGGTTGATAAGGTACTTGGTGACAGTCCTTATCTAAAATGTGTACTTTGCAACATTTGTCAGCACGTCTCTGTACACTCTGGAGAGACCAAAAGTAAAAAGTACCGTTCATTATGATAACACAACTTGCACCGGCTGTCAAATGATTTCGCCGTATTTTATAGCTTTTATAAAACTTTTTGGCAGCTATTAAATTGTTATAGTCAAGATTAAACACCCTTGGGCAATATAACATCCAAAGAAAAAAGAGGGAACTCCCTCTTTTAATCGAAAATATTACCAATTTCTACTTTGACATGATTGTTTTTAACATCAATTTCTGAAACTTTTAGAAGTGATTTGTAAGTCATTCGGTCACGTTTTTCTTGGGCATTTTCAGCAAAGACTGCGACACCCACAAGAGTACTATCGAATTCTTTCAAAAGACTGACCATACCAGAAATCGTTCCCCCACCTTTGAGGAAGTCGTCAACAATCAAGACACGACTATTCGGTTTCAAGCTACGTTTAGACAAGAACATCTTTTCAATACGGTCACTTGAACCACTTGCATAATTGACAGAAACGGTTGAACCTTCCGTAATTTTAAGGTCACGTCGAACGATGACAAATGGAACATTCAAGATATTTGCAACGGCATTTGCCAAAGGCACACCTTTGGTTGCTACTGTCATAACCGCATCAATTTTATTTTCCTTGAAAGCATTAGCAATGATACGTCCAACACTTTGTAAAATTTTAGGGGCACTTAATAAATCTGATAAGTAAATATAACCTCCAGGAAGAATACGATTGCTTTCTGAAAGACGGTCACGTAATTCTTCGATGACTGCTTTAGCTTCCTCATCAGAGATTCCTGGTGTAAAAATGACACCTCCGCTCGCCCCTGTAACTGTTTCAATTTCGCCGATTCCTGATTCTTCAAAAGCTTTTTTGATAATGGCGATATCTTCAGAAATTGAAGATTTTGCTGCTTCATATTTTTCAGCAAATGTGTTTAAACTTGTCAATTTATAGGGGTTGTTAATCAAATAGTTGGAGATGACAACCATGCGTTCACTACGTCGTAATTTCATAATTTCTCCATTTTCATATCTGTTTTTTGTCATTATATCATAAGAAGGCGAAAAAAACGAACATTTTAATAAAAAAATGTCCATTTTTTGTATTTTTCCCTAATGTAAAGAGGTTTTTAAGTGAGTAATGTTAAAATGTTCTGCTTTTTATTGCTTTTTATAATTTTGGTTTGTAGAATGAGCGATTGTCCATTGCAAAAATACGATTTGTCATTTCACCCTCGTCAATACGACTCAATGCTGTTGTCATCATCATCATTTCGGCGTCGATATTATCGATAATATGAATAATCTCTGCTTCCATAACACGTGGACGAACGGGGCTGCCGTATTCAAGCAAACCGTGATGACTTAAGATAACATGGCGTAAAATGATAACATCTTCTTTGGTGTCATCAATGTTTAATTCTGTGAGAACTTTTGTGATTTCTTCATCAATCAAAGCAATGTGACCGATTAAATTGCCACGTACAGTGTATTCGGTATTGTCTGGACCAGTTAACTCAATGACTTTCGCCAAGTCATGAAGCATGATACCAGCGTAAAGCAAACTTTTGTTGAGTTGTGGATAGATATCACCAATTGCATCCGCTAAACGCACCATGGTTGCTGTGTGATAGGCTAATCCAGATTCAAAAGCATGGTGATTTGTCTTAGCTGCAGGATAAGTGAAAAATTCCTTGTCGTATTTGCGATAAAGCGCACGAACAACACGTTGCCAAACAGCATTTTCAATTTTGAACATCATTTGCTCAAGATAATCTTTGACATCAACAACGTCAACTGGTGATTTTTCGCGGAAGTCACTTGGGTCGTTTGGCTCACCCTCACGTGGATCACGAAGGGTAATTTGATTGACTTGAGGTGTTCCATTATAGACCTCACGACGACCTTTCATGTACACTACTTTACCAGCGATAAATTCTTCAACATTATAGGGTTGGGCGTCCCAAAGATTACCAGAAATTTCACCAGTATCATCTTGGAAAGTAAAGGCAATATAATCCTTGCCAGCTCTCGTCTTACGAAGCTCTGCGGATTTTATTAAGTAGAACCCTTCAAAGAGTTCATCTTTTTTCATTTGATTAATTTTCATGATTTTCCTCGTCTTCTAATGGTGGGAGGTTAAGTAAATTTGCCGTTGCTTGATCTTGATAAGATTCGACAGTATTTAAAGCTCGAACAATCGCATTTGTCCTTGTGGAAATGAGACTGTCCAAAGTGTTATTGGCAGTATTGATTTGTTTTTGAGCTTTGACCAACATATTACCAAATTTTTCAAATTCTACCTTAACATTTCCCAAAATTTTGCTAATATCGTTTGCATTTTTCTGAATATTGAGAGTTTTAAAGCCGACAGCAAGCGAATTTAATAGAGCTGATAAGGTTGACGGACCTGCTACGACAATATTTTCATCACGTCGCAAGCTATCAAAGAAACTAGCATTACGAACCACTTCTGAATACAAACCTTCTGTTGGTAAAAACATAATTCCAAAATTAGTTGTCTCAGGTGGATTGAGGTATTTTTTATTAATATCTTTAGCAAAACGTTTGATGCTGTTAAGAAGCGACTTGCGGTAAAGCTCAACTTGTTCTTTGTCACCACTTTCGTAAGCATCTTCCAAGCGATAGTAATCTTCCAATGGGAATTTCGAATCAATTGGCAAATAAACATAGCCGTCATCATCTGTTCCTGGAAGTTTTATGGCGTATTCAACACGCTCATTAGAGCCTGAAACGGTCGGAAATTCTCGTTCGTATTGGTTAGGTGTCATAATATCTTCGATAATTTGCCCCAGCTGTAACTCACCAAGAATACCACGTGTCTTAGTATTGGAAAGTACTTTGTTTAAGGCGCCAACATCTTGTGCGACATTTTTCATCTCACCCAAACCTTGATTGACAGACTCCAGTTGCTTAGAAACTGTCTCAAATGAGGCTTTCAAGCGATTTTGCAAGGTTTGTTCGAGTTTTTCTTCAACCGTTTGACGCATTTCTTCCAAACGTTTTTCGTTTGATTCTTGCATTTCTTTGACAGAATTTGTCAAATTGCGGTTGATGATTTCTAAACGCTGGTCAGAACGGTCACGATTTTCATTCAAACTTTGATGAAGGACATCGCGAATATCATTTAATTGTGTGTATAAATCATTTTGCAGACGATTTATCTGATTATTCAACGCTAAAACTTGGTCTTTTTGCGCTAAATCAAGCTGATATGAGACTTGGTCAGATAAATTATCAGCGTTGTCGTCCAGTTTTTGTGAAACATCTTCTGTCAGCTTTGCCATTTTCAGCAAAAGATAAATCAGCAAAACGACACTAAGAAGTCCTAATAATAATGTAATAATTAACATTTTACCTATCCTTACTTTGAATAACAACAAGATAGCCTGATTTTAAGGTAACTGTAATTGGTTGGTCAAGAAATTCATTACTTGAATAGATTTTTTTCTTGAAAAAATTACTGGCATCAAGCTCGTATTTAGCACCTTTAATGGTCAAATCAGCGTCACCACCAGCCATAAAAGAAACGTAAATCATTTCTTTTTCTGGCAAAACTTGATTAGAACCTGCAGGATAAAACTGCACGGTATTTTGCTTATCACGTAGGGTTATCTGACGCATGAAAGGTGCTAATTCTGGGTCACTTGGTAGAAAAAGATTGGACATCATGTGGTCAATTCGACCGCCAAAAGCGCCAAAAATCGTCACTTGTGCTTGTGGGTATTTTGAGAAAATCGCCTTTAGGGCTAACTCTGTATCTGTGTCGTCTTTTTCTGGAGCAACCTTGATGAAATCGCCAGCTTCTTCTTGAATCATTTGTAATTCTTCTTTGCTGACAGAATCAAAGTCTCCCACTGCTAAATCTAAAGGTAATTGATTATTTAATAGGAAAAAACTACCACGGTCAACACCGACAAAAAGTTCAAAATCAGTCGAAAAATCTGACAAACGACCGCCAGCAAAGACAGCTATCTTAGTCATCTAACGCCACACGCAATGTTTCTACTTGTGCAGCTAAATCACTTGCTTTGAAGAGATATGAACCAGCAACAAAGACATTAGCTCCAGCATCATAACAAACTTTGATAGTCTTATTATCAACGCCACCGTCAACTTCAATGTCAAAATCATGGCCTTTTTCATCGCGGAGTTGAGCAACTTTTGCCACTTTTTCAAGCATTTCAGGAATGAAGGCTTGTCCGCCAAATCCTGGGTTGACTGTCATGATAAGCACTTGGTCAACCAAACTCAAGACAGATTCAATAGCCGAAACTGGTGTCCCTGGGTTAATAACAACACCTGCTTTCATGCCTGCAGCCTTAATTTTTTGCAAAGCACCATGAATATAAAGAGTTGACTCCGCATGAATTGTCATAATATCTGCACCAGCTTGCGCAAATGCGTCAACATAACGTTCTGGATTAACCACCATAAGGTGACAATCAAAAACGAGTTTGCTGTGTTTACGCATGCTAGCCACGACATCTGCACCAAAACTAATATTTGGTACAAATTGCCCATCCATAATGTCGATATGAACATATTCTGCACTTGTTTCTTCGATACGTTTTAATTCTGAAGCGAAATTTGCATAATCAGCTGCTAAAATTGATGGTGCGATTTTATTGTTTGACATAAGTACCTACTTTCTGTTTATAACTTTCTTATACGTTTCACGACGGTTTTCAATTTCACTAAGAAATTGGAGATAATTATCATACCGTGACTGCCAAAGATCGCCTGATTCTAAGGCTTCCTTAACCGCACATGATGGCTCATGCGTATGCGTACAGGAACGAAATTTACAGTAATGACTAAGATGCCTTAGCTCTGGAAAAGCTTCGTTGAGATCTTCGGCATTCGTAATTTCATAATCAAGCGATGAAAATCCTGGCGTATCTGCTATTTTCCCACCATTAACATTGTAAAAACTAACTGCACGAGTGGTATGACGACCACGTCCAAGACTGTCCGAAATTTCACCTGTTTCTAACTTGAGTTCTGGAGCAATTTTATTTAACAATGTTGATTTACCAACACCTGTTTGCCCCATGAAAACAGTCACTTTGTCGGTCAATAGCGGAAACAATTCTTCCAAAGACGTGCAAAATTGATAACCGATTTCTTGATATTGTCTTTGAATTGCCCTTATCTCATCAGGAGTTGTCACTAAATCCATTTTTGAAATATAAACAATCGGTTCTATCGCCTTGTGCTCTAATAAGACCAAAAAGCGATCCAACAAATTGGCATTAAAGTCAGGCTCTTTGGCTGACATGATGACAACCGCTTGGTCAATATTAACAATCGGTGGTCGAACCAAACTATTCTTTCGGTCATGAATCGCTAAAATGTAGCCCTCTGAATGGTCATCTGCTGAAAATTCAACAAAATCACCAACATAAGGTGTTTGACCCTTTTTTCTAAAATTACCACGCGCACGTGTCTGATAAATGACTCCGTCAGATTCAACATAGTAAAAACCTGCTAGAGACTTGATAATTCTACCTTGCAAATGTACTTCCTTTTTATAATTGATAGTCTCATTATAGCAAAAAATGCCCTTTTATTCAGTACCTAGCTCAAAAGATTTCTCATATTTGTCTTTTTTGATTAAAAGTCGTATAATGACTTTGTCTTTTGCGGAAGTGGTGGAACGGCAGACACGCATGCTTCAGGCGCATGTGCCCAGTATGGACGTGAGGGTTCAAATCCCTTTTTCCGCATGGTATTTTGAGCAACATTATCATTTGAAATCAAACAACGCTTAAATACAACATTTGGAAAGGTGGCCCAGCTTGGTACGGCACCAGACTCGAAATCTGGCAAGTGGATGTTATTCACACGCGGGTTCAAATCCCATCCTTTCCTTATAACAAATAAAGAAGCTGGTGTCAACCAAGCAAATGCAGCCATCGCTAATCAGATTGCCAACCTAACAAACACAAGCCAGTCAATATCAAGAAATTAAAGATGCTATTCAAACTGACAAAACAAACGTATCTGGCAATAATCCATATGCAGCTACTCTTAATAGCTATCTTAGCCAAATTAAAATATGGTTTACAAGGCAAAACAATCAGCACTATCGGCAAAAAAACTTTCTTTAATTATTACAAAGACAAGCTATTAAAAGATTTTTGATAAGAATAGCTCACAATTACTATAAAAATAAATTATATAAATTCATAGTAATAAAAAATGGATTTTTATATCAAATAAATAGTAGATTATTTAACCCCAGCCATAATAATGACTGGGGTTCATTTTTATAATCCGACTTCTTTTAAGGCGTCTGCTAATTTGGCAAATTCGGCAATTGAGAGGGCTTCTCCGCGAATAGATGGTTTGATTTCTGCGATTTCAAGCGCTTGTTCAAGTTTGGCTTTGGTTTCGTCTGCTTTTCCAAAATGGCTTGTCAGGTTGTTCCAAAGGGTTTTGCGGCGATGAACAAAGCTAATTTTTGAAACACGGAAGAAGAAATCTTCGTCTTTGACTTGAACGAGCGGTTGTTCACGGCGAGTCATTTTTAAAATTGCCGAGTCCACATTTGGTGCTGGTACAAAGACTGTATGTGGTACAACAAAAGCAACTTTAGCGGTCATGTAATATTGCACCGCAATTGATAACGAGCCGTAAGCTTTGGTGTTTGGCTCTGCCGAAATACGGTCTGCCACTTCTTTTTGCATCATCACGACAAATTCCGCAAATGGGATTTTTGATTCAATCAAGTGCATCAAGATTGGTGTTGTGATGTAGTAAGGAAGATTTGCTATGACCTTAATTGGAAGGTCTGGGTTAGCAAATTCTTTGATACGACTTTGTAGGTCTGATTTCAAAATATCCTCGTTGATAACTTTTACATTATCAAAATGGTGGAGCGTATCAGCTAAAATCGGAATTAAACGGTCGTCAATTTCAAATGCCATGACTTCGGCAGCATTTTCAGCCAAAAATTCAGTCAAAGCACCGATACCAGGACCGATTTCGATAACATTGACGTTCTTGTCAATTTCAGCAGTATCCACAATCTTTTGAAGAATGTTTGTATCTGTCAAAAAGTTCTGTCCAAATGATTTTTTAAACGTAAATTCATGACGCTCAAGGACAGCACGCGTCACGCTGTAATCTGCAATTCTCATAATTAATAATCCCTCATTAGTTAGGGAATGTCTTTCCTTTCATTTCTATCAATGCAAGTTACTATTTGTATCACATCTGGCTCAATCGCAAAATACTGCGGCGTTTTCGCATGGTTGCTGTGATATGTAACTGTTTTTCAAGGTAATTAGTATTCAGTCGTTTTTTCTTTGCTTCTCTTGGTAAATAGAGGTACAGGCACTCACTACCAGCTTTCAAAATTTCATCACAAAAATCCTTCTCTAGTAGTTCATTTAATATCTCTCGGTTAAGCTGGTCATTGGTAAATACCAAGTGAACACGTGAGTCATCGTAGCTTTCAGCAAGAGCCGTCGTAAACTGGGATTGCGTTTTGAGGATAACCGATAAATCCGCACCGATTTTTACCTGAATCGTGTCATGAATCAATGCACAAACGTCATCGTCAGACAAGGTTGTCTCAAAAATGATATTGCCACTTTGAATATATGTCTTAACATTTTCAAGACCTGCTTCTGTTAAAATCTCTGCCAGATAAGCCATTTTAGGAATACGATTCTGCCCAACTGGCGTAACTCCCCGTAAAAGTGCAACTTTTTCATCCCTCATATCTCTCCATAGCTTCTTCTACTTCGGCTAAAGTGATGCCAAAGAGCTCTAGGCGTTTGAGAAGTTGTTTGCCGTTGCTGTAACCAATGCGGAGCTTTTCGCCCAAATATTCACGGCGCCTACGGCTATTATTTCCCATTAAAAGCCCCATACGCATTAGGTCAGCTCTTGTGATGTCGAATTGATTATCATCATCAAAATTTCCTAATACGCCAGAAAGAGCTTTTTGCAAATCTTCGAAACTTGCGTGCTCAACGCCGAGTGAACGACCTTTACTTTTTGATTTTGGCGCAGCTTCATCACGATTTAAAAAAGCGTGTTTAACATTTGGGATAGCATTCATGATGATTTTGCGAATGCGTTCTCCGTTATAATCTGGGTCCGTAAAGACAATGACCCCACGAAGGTCATTTAATTTTTCGATACGTTCAAGGTCGTCATCATTGATAGCTGACCCGCGGGTTTCATAGGTATCTACATCATAAAAACGACGCAAATTTGCGGTATCGTCTTTTCCCTCAACAACAAGCACTTCTTGAATTTTGATTTTTTCAGTCACAGTTAAACAACCTCTTTGCATTATCTGATGTCGCTTTTGCCACTTCTTCACTGGTCAAATCACGGAGCTCTGCAATTTTATCTACAACATAGCGAGTATAAGCGGTGCGGTTTTCATGACCACGTTTTGGAACAGGTGCAAGGTAAGGCGCATCCGTTTCAACTAAAATCTTATCAAACGGCAATTTCTGCGCAGCTTCTTGAACATCAAGCGCTTTTTTAAAGGTAACAACCCCTGAAAATGAAATCATCATACCAAGCTCGATAAAACGCTCTGCCATTTCCAAAGAGCCTGAAAATGAATGAATAATCCCGCCGCGAGGTCCAACGCCTGCTTCTTTGATAACAGCGTAAGTATCTTCAAGTGCATCACGAGTGTGGACAATAAAAGGAAGGTTATGGTCTTTTGAAAGCTGAATCTGACGTTTAAAAACCGCAATTTGGACGTCTTTTGGGTCTTCCATCCAATGATAATCCAGCCCAATCTCACCAAGACCAATCACTTTGGGGTGTGATAGATGAGCAACAATCATATCCTCAATTTCTTGAGTATATGACCCTGCTTCCGTTGGGTGCCACCCAATCGTGGCGTAGATTTCAGGGTATTTTTCAGCTAACTCAATAGCACGTTTAATAGTTGGTGCGTCAAACCCAACAACGTTATGTCGAGTGACGCCCATTTCTTTAGCAAGTGCCAATTCTTCTGCTTCACGCCCAGCAAAATCATCGGCGTTTAAATGCGTATGTGTGTCAAATATATTATACTCTATCATTATATCATTCCTTATGTTTCCTAAAGACTATTATAGCAATGGTTGCAAATAATTTCCTCATTACATACTTCCCTTTAATTCCTTATAAAATTATCTGCTATGGTTAACTTTTGGTTACTTTTTGGGTTAGCATTTAACTTATCACGAATATCTATTTGAATAGCATTTGAAACATGTGAATACATCTGTAAAGTGATTGATTCATCAACATGACCTACACGCTCCATTATCGCTTTAATAGGAATGCCTAACTCAACTAATAACGTAATGTGAGAGTGCCTCAAAGTATGTACGCCATAACGTTTTCTATCTCCTAATACTGCCTGACAATGACTATTAATAAAACGATAAAAGACAGATTGTCTCATAATTTGACCTGTTTCACTAACAAAAATAAATTCATCATCTAAACAATATTTACGAAAATATTCAATAATTTCTAAGCACCTATCATTTAACACAATCGTTCTAATTGAACCGACTGTCTTTGGCGTCTGTAACACTCTATCATTATAATCATAAGCTGTATAATTAATTGCATGGTCTATTCTCAACAAACCATTTTTAAAATCTACATCACAATAACGAATACCTATAAACTCCGCAAAACGACAACCTGTCCAAAAAATAAATTCCATAGCCAACGTATAACGAATATTCTTCTTGTGACTACTACAAAAGTTCACTACATGATATAACTCATCTTTTGTAATAAAATTTTCTTTTGCTCTTTGAAGCTTTTCATAGCTCCTTTTTACCTTAGGCAATACTACTTTATCAATTGGATTTTCAGAAATATACTCCATACTAACCGCATAATTAAATAACGACCTTAAATAAATACGCTTATTTTTTAAAGTTCTCACCTCAATTGATAAAGACATCAAAAAACTCTTGAATAATTGCAGTTGTTAAATCGACTATTTTTTCAGTTCTAAAAGTTTCTAAAAATAATCGTAAAGAATTTTGTTCAGACTTGTAAGATGACGATTTTATTGCTTTTTTTCTAATAATTGACCATTCTAAAAAAACTTCTTCTAAAGTTTTTGAACGTTTTTCTTGCTCTTTACATTCATCTGCTGTCGGTTCTAACAAAGCCTTTTCAATTTTTAAAGCAAGCCTCCGTCTAGCTTCAGCTTCACTAACACGACTTTTAGATTTCATTGTTACTGATTTTTGAAGCCATTTTCCAACTCTTGAATCATAGTATTTTTGATAATATCTATATTTACCATTTGATAACTCTTTATTAAACATTTTTCTCTCCTTAAAACCAAAGAAAAGAAACCATGTAGCATACTTATTATATCATAACTACATAGCCTCTTCACGTTTCATTTGTTTATACCTTAAGAACTCCTCATAAATTTCAGGATTGATATAAACTCTTTTATATGATGGCTTTAAAATACCATCCTTAAATTGTGCCATTCGTCGCATCTCAGTTAAATCATTATTCAATGTTCCAATAGCCACACCAAACTGTTTTATATTGATTCATCTTCACCTCATTTTGTACACAAAAAAACAGGCACTAATACTAGCACCTGCTAACAATTTATGAAAAAGAAAAGTTTTAGGAGATTCTTAACGAATATTGCCAAGAATCAGGAGTTATATGCCCTTAAGAATATTCTAATAAGAGCAATTACATTGTAACAATTATATATTCAACTAACTGATAATAGTTGTTCTCCCTCATAATAAGGAACTTCAGTATTCATGGTAACATCTTCCCACTCATCACCATCACCCCATGCTATCGCATAACCAGCATATTGGAGATACACCTTTTTAAACTGTTCCTTATCTCTTAAATGGGCAAAAGATTTTAAGCTATCAATATCTTGTTTCACATTATATCGAAAACACTTTCCATCTTGATACCAAACTTTAATATCATAATTCGGTAAAGCTTCAACTTTTACTGCTTTTTTCATAAAATAACCTCTTTTTAAAAATCAGACTGCCACAATTCATTTAAATAGTCCTGATGATTAACCAGATACAATCGAACCTCTTTTAACTGTTTACGAGGTAATTTGCCACCTTCTAACTGTTCACCATCAAACGCAAATGAATAGTCTTCATCTTTATATAAAATATGAACACGAGGACGATTATGTCCTTTTTCTCTATTATTAATATAAATTCTCAAACCATTATTAAAATATATCGTCGGCACTATTATACCACCTTTCTAAACACAATAAAAGCCATAATAACTTATCATGACTCCATCTGTTTTCTTTCAAAATATCATTAACCATAACAAAACTATTGTCAAAAAATATAGTATTACATAATATCTCATGGGTAAAGAATAAAAACGCCACTTAAACAAAAAATATAATACCAATCGCAAAAAAAGATATATCACCACCATATTGTTTTTTACAAAATAAACATACTAAGATTAGTAGTGAGGAAATCTCCGACGGGAGAAAGTACTCACTACTTTTTCTTTATGGTAAAG
>CAKPVT010000031.1 GCA_934196125.1 uncultured Streptococcus sp.
AAGGACTTAGTCCTGTGCAATACAGAACTAAATCCTTTCACTAATATTTTTTGTCCAACTTTTTGGGGTCAGTACAACTGACAAAGTCTTTTCTTCTATTCTTATTTTCCAGCAACGGCTTCAGCAGCGTCGTCCATTGAAAGGACTTCGTGGAAGACACGTTGTGTCAATTCAGTTTTTTGTTCTTTTGTAAGATATTTAGTGTTGACACAGTAACCAGAGATACGAACGATAACATCTTCACCACTCATAATCTTGTCATAGACATCTTTAAGGTCCATAACGTTCAAGTTAACGTGTTGTCCACCGTTTTCGAAGTAACCATCAAGGATAGTTACCAAGTTATCAACTTGTTCATCGAATGTCTTACCAAGGGCACGTGGGGAAACTTGAGTTGTAAGTGAGATACCATCTGCAGCGTATGAGAAGTCAAGGCTTGCAAGTGAGTTAAGGTTTTGCAACCAACCACCACGAGCTTTGTTAGATGGATTAGCACCTGGAGAGAAGAATTCAAGTTTAGAAAGGTTCACAGTGCCATCTTCGTTAAGGTAAACACCTTTGTGGACTGGAGAGTTACCAGTTTGTTTAGAATAAGCAACGTTTGAAGTGATTGTAAGAAGTGATACAGTAGCTTCTGCATCCTTGTAGAGTTTGTGGCTACGAAGACGAGTAGTGTATGCTTCTATCAACCATTCTGCCAATTCATTTGAACGAGGGTCATCTTCACCCCAACGAGGGTAATCACCAGTTGTTTCGTAATCGTAGATGTAACCATTTTCATCACGGATTGGTTTAACAGTAGCGTATTTGATTGCTGACAAGGTATCAACAGTATTTGCAAAACCACAGATACCAAATCCCATGTTAGCACGTTGTTTTGTTGGTAAGAATGCCATTTGGACAGCTTCGTAGTTGTACTTATCAGTCATGTAGTGAATGATGTTAAGGGCATCTACGTAAGTTGAAGTCAACCAATCAAGTGATTTTTCAAAGTTAGCTTTGACAGTTTCAAAGTCAAGAACTTCGTCACGGACAGGGTCAATATCAAAGACTTTGTAGTCTTTGTGAACATCGTCGTAACCACCGTTCAAACCAGTAAGAAGAGCTTTTAGGACGTTTACACGAGCACCAAAGTATTGGATGTTGTGACGTTGTTCTTCATTTTCTGGGTCAAGTGGTGATACACAACATGAGATACATGACATTTCACCATAACCGTCTTTAGCCATTGTTGTCACACCTTCGTATTGGATTGAAGAGTGTTTGTGTGACATTTTCATACAGTAGTGACGGAATGAATATGGCAATTTGTCAGTCCAGAGAACTGTCAAGTTTGGTTCTGGAGCATTACCGATATTATCAAGTGTGTTCAAGAAACGGTAGTCCATTTTAGTAACACGGTGACGTCCGTCAGCACCCATACCAGCCATAGAAGTTGTGATGAATGTTGGGTCACCGGAGTAAAGTTCGTCGTAAGCTTTTGTACGTGCGAATTTTACAGTACGAAGTTTCAAGACAAAATCATCAACGAATTCTTGGATTTCTGATTCTGTAAATGTACCACGAGCAAGGTCACGTTCTGCAAAGATATCAAGAACAATTGGCACACGTCCAAGAGAAGTTGCAGCACCGTTGATAACACGACAAACAGCCATAAATGCGATGTTTACCCATTGGATAGCTTCTTTAACGTTCATCGCTGGTTTGCGGACATCAACACCGTAAAGGTCACCAAGTTTGACAACTTCACCAAGTGCTTGGTATTGCAAGTTAACTTCTTCACGAAGACGAATTGATTCTTCATCAATTTCAGTAATTGCATTCCAGTCGTTGGCTTTTTCTTTCATCAAGTAGTCAGCACCGTAAAGAGCAAGACGAGCATAAACACCGATGATACGCCCACGAGAGTAAGCATCTGGAAGTCCAGTTACAGTGTGTGCGTGACGTGCACGACGGATATTTGATGTATAAGCACGGAAGATACCGTCATTTACTGTAGTTACGTGTTTTGTAAAAATTTCGTGAACAGCTGGGTCAGGTTCATAGCCATGTTCCTTGAGAGCTGTTTCTGCCATACGAATTCCGCCTTTTGGCATGAAATTCAGTTTGAATAACTCATCATTTTGAATACCGTAGATTAGTTCGTCGTCTTTTGAAATATAGCCGGCAGGAATATCTGCGATTGATGTTGGACGAGTATCCATTGGGAAACGAGTTTCTTCGTAGTGAGCTTTAGTTTCTTCAATGATTTTTTTCACTTTAAGTGAACGTTCTGTAGCAGGAGCTAAGAAGCTTTCATCACCATCATAAGGTGTGTAGTTAGCTTGTACGAAACGAGAAACGCTGGCTTTTTCTTTCCAGTCAGTACCTTTAAAGCCTTCCCAGGCTTTTTCAAAAACATCTGTATTAGTTTTAACAGTCGCCATAATGAGATTTCTCCTTAAATTCTAGTAACAGACCATCTGTTACATTTACAAGTATAGTTTATCACAAAGGAAACGTTTTCTAAAGCAGAAAACTCGCAAAAAACGATAATCTTTTCTAGTACAGTTTTATAAAAAATACTTAACTGTACTAGAAATTTGTAAGTTTGGTTGAAAACCATGAAAATTGTTATAATAGATTCAGAAATAATCAGAAAGGACAGGCTTATGTTGATTTTTCCTTTAATTAATGACACTTCTCGAAAAATTATTCATATTGATATGGATGCCTTTTTTGCGTCAGTAGAAGAGCGGGATAATCCAGACTTGAAAGGTAAGCCTGTCATTATCGGTTCTGATCCACGAAAAACAGGTGGACGTGGTGTTGTTTCAACTTGTAATTATGAAGCCAGAAAATTTGGTGTTCATTCAGCTATGTCCTCAAAAGAAGCTTATGAGCGTTGTCCGCAAGCCGTTTTTATCTCAGGTAATTATCAAAAATACCGAAAAGTCGGTATGCAGATTCGTGAGATTTTCAAGCGTTATACGGATTTGGTTGAACCCATGTCCATTGATGAAGCTTATTTAGATGTCACTGAAAATAAACTCGGGATCAAATCAGCTATTAAAATTGCCAAAATGATTCAATATGATATTTGGCAAGAAGTTCATTTAACTTGCTCGGCAGGTGTCTCTTATAACAAATTTTTAGCTAAACTCGCTTCAGATTTTGAAAAACCGAAAGGATTAACTTTAATTTTACCAGAGGATGCTCAAGATTTTCTAGAAAAACTTCCTATTGAGAAATTTTACGGTGTCGGAAAAAGGTCTGTTGAAAAATTGCATCAACTGGGTGTTTTTATGGGAGCAGATTTGTTGGAAATTCCTGAAATGACCTTGATCGATCTTTTTGGTCGCTTTGGCTATGATTTGTACCGTAAGGCACGTGGCATTTCAAATTCGCCAGTCAAGTCTAACCGCATTCGCAAATCAATTGGAAGTGAGCGAACATATGGTAAATTATTATATGAAGAAGATGATGTCAAATCGGAAATTTCAAAGAATGCCCAGCGAGTGGTTGACACGCTTCAACGTAATCATAAAGTTGGTCGGACAATTGTCTTAAAAGTGCGTTATTCGGATTTTTCAACCTTAACCAAACGAATAACCCTTGATGATGTCACCAATGATTTTGAACTAATTGACCAAGTTGCTAAAACGATTTACGATAGCTTAGACGAGTCAAAATTGGGTGTTCGCTTGTTGGGGGTGACTGTCACAGGTTTAGAGGATAATATCCAACCCTTGAATTTATTCGACAATTAAAATACCGCCTTAGTAAGTTGCTGAGACGGTATTGATTTTTATAGATTATAATACTTATTCAGCTTCAGTGACAGCCTCGTCATTTTCCTCTTCGTCTTTATCTAACAATTGCCCTGCTTTTGCATAGACATAGCCATAAAGAGCTGGGAAAACAACTGAGAGAAGGAGAGTTGTAACTAAGAATCCGTTTCTTAAAACAATAATGCCCGCTACATTACAGACAACCGTGTAAACCAAACCAAGGCGGTAAGGTGTCAAGCTGGGAGCATCTTCTTTGATTTTAGGTAAATTTTTGAACGCTAAGAAGGCAATGGCAATATTTGCAATCAAAGCAACACTCAAGATAATAATGAACCAGACTGCCCTGATTGCTTGGGAAGTATCGGCAATGGTGATAAAATGATTAAGTAACGCGAAAAAGATGATAATAGGAAAGATTTTTGCAAGGCCTGCAAGAACATTTACCCATGCAATAAAGAGCGTCCAAGAACGCAATGATTGACGAATTTTTTCGTAAGAAACCATATCAAACCTCCTAAAACAATGGTTACACTAATGTGATAGTACAAAAATTATAACACAAAATTTCTCTCTGTCAATAGCTTTTTATCAATACTTAGTATTTTGATAAAGCTTGTCGTTTCAAGGGATTGGACTATCTTAAACATCAAAATATTTTAAGTGTAGAAGCTTTGAAACACTTGTATCACATTCTGAGTTATAAATAACCCCATGATTTTGAGCATCATGGGGTGGCTGTTATTTCTTAAAAAATTGTTCAATGTCGGCTTGGGTAATGCCAATCATTGGGTTGATAAATGCCAAGTTTTCTTCTGTCAAGCGATAGATTTTTGATTCTTGCTCTGTTTGTATTTGCTCATTTTCGGCAATGTCTAGTGTCAGTTGAATGTTTTCTTCTTTAGAAATATTTGTTTGGGGAGAAGTTGGAGAGGTGATTTTCTCAGCTTCATTATCTGTTTTAGGTGATGTTTGTTGAGAAATTTCAGTTTGTAAATCAATACTTTCTTCTTGAGCGGAGCTTGTAAAGCGTTGAACAAGATAGGTGTTGCGCTTAGCGCCTTCGTTTTTTATGGCGTAATCAAAGGCGGCAATTTCCCCTAACATCACTAATTTACTCTTAGAGCGGGTGATAGCTGTGTAAATGAGGTTACGTTGTAAGAGTCGGTGACTTTGGCGAGTGATCGGCAAAATGACAACCTGAAATTCGCTCCCTTGTGATTTGTGGATTGACATGGCGTAAGCAAGGGTGATTTTATGCCATTCATTACGAGGGTAGATAACTTCGGTGCCGTCAAAAGACATGTAAAGCTCGTCCTGTTTGGATTCGGTATATTTAGCAGGAATAAGGTCTGTAATATAGCCGATATCACCATTGAAAACATTGAGTTCAGCATCGTTGATGAGGTGGAGAACTTTGTCACCCTTACGGAAATTCATCTCACCAAAGGCAAACGAGAGTTGGTCTTTAAGCGGGTTAAGTAAATCCTGAATAATGGTATTAAGTCGATTAATCCCAGCTGCGCCGCGGTACATTGGGGCAAGAATTTGTATTTCTTGTGGGTCAATGCCACTCTTAACAGCTGCGCTGACAATTTTAGGAATCATTTCTGGGATATATTGTGCACTTGCTTCAAAATAAGAACGGTCAGCTTTCTTTTGTGTGAAGTCAGCTGGTAATTTTCCGAGTCTCATCTGATTAGCAAGTGTAACAATGGTTGAATCTTCTGATTGTCTAAAGATTTTAGTCAATGCTAGTTGAGGAAAAGCTTCAATTTTTAATAAATCAGCTAATACTTGCCCAGGACCGACAGACGGCAATTGGTCACTATCTCCAACGATGATGACTTGAGTATTGGACGAAATGGAACTAAAGAGTTGATTGGCAAGCCAAGTATCAACCATTGAAAATTCATCAATGATAATCAAGTCACAGTCGAGATAATCATCAATAGCTTGGTAGTCGTTATCACCATTTAACCCCAAATGGCGGTGAATAGTCGCACTTGGCAAGCCTGTTAATTCATTCATACGGCGGGCAGCACGTCCTGTTGGCGCTGCTAAGATGATAGGAATATCTTTTTTCTTAAGGTCAATGTGATGAAGGTCTGCGTAGGCAGCAATCAAACCGTTGATAACAGTCGTTTTTCCCGTCCCAGGACCACCAGTCAAAATAAACACCTTGCTCTTTAGCGCTTCTTTGATAGCATTTTTTTGCACATCGTCGTAAGAAATGCCGAAAGCTTCCTCAACGTCAGCGATTTCTTCTTGCAAGTCATCATCTGAAAAGTTTTGGTCGAGTGGCGTATCGAGGATACGTGTCAGGTGTTTTTTGATACCTGATTCAGCATAGAAAAGAGTATTGTCAAAAATTTTGGTACCGATATTTTGCACCTTATCTTCAGCAATAAGCGTTGATAATTCTTTGGCAACGGCTGCAGGGTCTAACTCAATTTGTCTAGCTTCTTCAAGGGTGGTAATGGCATTTTCAAGCAAATCACGCGCTTCGACGTAAGTATCTCCTCGCTCAATAGAAGTTTCAAAAAGACTGTGCACGAGAGCGGCACGAAAACGTTGAGGAGCGTCCGCTTCGATTCCCAATTGTTCAGCGAGTTGGTCAGCGATTTTAAAACCAATCCCTTGAATGTCTTCGACCAATTGATAAGGATTTTCTTGGATAATATCAAGACTGTCTTCTTTGTATTGATTAAAAATTTCAAAGGCAACGCGGTTAGTCAAGCCATACTCTGCTAACTTGGCTAAAATGAGCTCTGTACTATAATTAAGCTTGAGTTTGGTTAAAAAGTTGTCTTTATTTTCCTTAGAAAGCCCAGAAATACTGTCTAATTTACTAGGGTCTTCTAGGATTTTATCAATGGTATTGTCGCCGTAAAGCTGCACAATTTTTTCAGCAGTTTTTTTACCAATTCCTTTGAAATGGTCGCTTGAAAAATATTTAATAAGACCAGAAGAAGTTGGTTTGCTGCGCTCGTAACGTGTGACTCTGAGCTGTTCGCCATATTTTGGGTGTTGCGTTAATTCACCCCAAAACGTATAATTTTCTCTCTCGATAATATCGGCAATTGTTCCAGTAACAATGATTTCAAAATCATCAAAGTCTGAATCAGTATCCTCAATTTCGAGTAATAAAATTTTAAAGAAATTACTGGCATTTTCAAAAATAATACGGTCAATTGTGCCAGAAAAGAAGTATTCCATAACGTGTCCTTACTTGATTACTATAATGGTTTTATTATATCATTGCTAATCAGATAAACAAACTTTTAATCTGTTTAGGTAGTAGGAGTTAAGAAAAGGGAGTGAGACAAACAAAATCTCCAGTGGAGATTTTATTCATGAGCCTAGAAATTAAAAAGCGAATCGGTAATTCCGAAGAAATTCGATTTCTCAGCAAGTCTTAATTTCTTGTTGCTGACCTAAAACGATCTATCCCCCAGACCATTTTACCTCCACCCCCCCCGCATGGCTCGAAAGATTTGGGGAATCTTTCGAGGTGGGAAATAGAGTCAAGTAAAGCTTGACTAAAACTCTAAAAAGAGTTTTTCTTTTCAAAGAAAAAATAGTATAACAATTTTAATTTTTTAAGGAGAAATCAACTTTATGAAAAAAATATTTACTTACGTTAACTTTACTTGGCACTGCAATACTTACTTTATCTGCGTGTTCGTCTAACTCGACATCTAAATCTAAATCTACCGAACAGACTTCCCAGACAACAAAAGTTAGTGATTCTACTGATAGTAAAAATGACACAGCTGCTATCAGTTTAGTAGTTGAAGCAACCCAAAAGACTATAGATAAACAATTTAAAGATGATGCAACGACGAGCGAAACTTATAAGGATATTACTGTATCTTCTGAAGGAAAAGATACAATTGTTGCGACCTATGTATTCCAAGAAGGATATTTGTCAGAAGAAGATATTCTTCAAGTAAAAGAAACCTTGGAACAACAACGTGATACATTAGTTACTGCAACCAAAACGGATGCGGACAAGTTCAATGTATTTAAAAAATCCTTATTTTTTAGTAAAAGTTTTGCTTCATCAGAGTCAAGATAATCTTTTAATACTTTAAATACAAATTCTATATCTTCTTCTTTGTAGCCAAAGAGGTGGCTGATACGCTTTTCAATTGTTGGATCTTTAATGACACAATCTAAAAATTGTGTTTTTAAGAAAGATGATGTCGGATAATCAGGGTCAGGTAAGGAAATCGTTATATTTCCACCTTCCCCAGTTTCAAATTGTTGATGTTTTCCAGTTCCAGCTACTACAACCTTTGTTGGAATAGAATTATAGGTTAAATCAAAACCAAAATTTTAATACTCGCCTTCACGAATAGTAATCTTGTCTAAATCAATCTGAAATACATTCCATAATGCTGTTTTTACATTTTTGTAACCTAAACTTTCTTTAACGGGTAAATAGTGTTCTGTCATTTAGTTGCCCTCCAAAATTGTCCTTCTTCTTTATTCTCCGCTATTGCTCTTTTATCTATGCCTCAGTTTTTTATTTATTTAAAGCCGATTTTTGAGAGTGGCCAGAAGCGGAATTTGACTTCACCGACGATGTCTGATTTAGAGAAAGTTCCCACTTCACGACTATCTTTTGAAACGATACGGTCGTCTCCGAGGAGATAATATTGTCCTTTTGGAACTTTGACTGTAAACTCGCTATTGCCATCACTATCAGTTGTGAAAGCATCTGAGCTTTCAGCTAACTCTTGGAATAAGGTATTGTACGAATAAGTATCTTGCAGTTGGTCGTCCTCAAAGGCTTTTTTATATTCGTCTAAGTAGTCCTCATCAACTTTTTTGCCATTAACGTAGAGGACATCATTTTTATAAGTAATGGTATCGCCTGGCATACCAATCACGCGTTTAACAATTTCTTTTGTCTTACCGTCCTCGGTTTCTTTAGCAACAACAATGTCAAAACGGTCAATAGATGTGGTTGATAGGACAATAAGACGCTCACCGTCAGCTAACGTTGGATCCATTGAATGACCGTCAACTTTTACAGGTTGCCAAATAAAGGCACGACTAAGTATAAGAATAAGAAAGAAAAGGATTAATGGTCCCCATTCTTTAATAAAGTGTTTCATAATTCTTCCTCTACTTTTATTTTTTTAATAATGCTTGCGCTTTTTGGGTATTTGCAAAATGAAGCTTGGCAGTATGTTCCAAGCCAGACATGCCATAGGTTGCTAAAATTTGACTCGCGACTTTATCGGACTGGCTACCAGCACCGCTTGGGAGTTTGTATTGCACCTCTTGGCTAAGTTTATCGAGATTTTCTAAGAAAAGGTTGCGAGCGATGATTGAGCTGACGGCAACTGCCAAATATTTTCCTTCGGCTTTTTCTTCGAGTGTCAGCGGATTAGCAAATTGATTGGCTTCATTTTTAAGGTATTTTTGATAATTTTGCCGACTGGTAAAAGCATCGATAACAATTTTTTCAGGCTTGATACCGTCTTGGAGAAGCAGATAAATAGCTTGATTGTGAAGAGCTACTTTGACAGAGACGGCGTTGTGTATTTTTCCTTTACCGACGACTTGGTTGTATTTTTGTGGGGACAATAGCAGAGCTTTATGCTTGATATTGTTTTCTAAGACTGGGGCGATTTGACGGATTTTGCTGTCTGTTAAGTTCTTGGAATCATCTACTCCAAGCTTTTTAAGCAGGGCATGGTCATCAGGGGTCACAAAACTAGCAACAACAGCCAGTCCACCAAAATAAGACCCATTACCAACCTCATCTGAGCCGATAAGGGGCATATTCTGACCACTAACGGTGTCACTTGTTGACTGGTTAGCTGATTGATAGCCAAATTGTTCAGCGATAGTTTCCGCATTTGCGCCCTGAAAGACGACTTTGCCAGACGTGTAAACAAGAACCGTAACACCCTTTACTTTTGCCGCAAAAGTGACATAGGGATTGTTATTGTTGACTTGCTGGCTAGTCAGTACCTTTATCAGATTTTGCAAATCATCTTTACCCATTTTCATAACAATGGTATTCATGATTCTATTTTATCATAAAAACGCTCTAGGAGGGCAAAACAGCTAGCAGAAAGTGAGATTTTTCCGTGCTTACATTTTACGAAATGCTTATTTTAAGGTATAATGTCAAGGAGGTGACTATATGAAAAGTAAAAATCGTTATAAATTCGTCTTTGGTGACAAACCACTCACATTGACAACGGATAAGGATAATCTCTTCATGGAAGAGGTTGAGCGTGTAGCCAAAGAAAAATATAATACTATCAAGGAAAAATTACCGCAAGCTGATAATGAAACGATTGCTATTTTGATGGCTATCAATTCGCTTTCTACTCAGCTTAGTCGTGAGATTGAAGTTGAAAAGATGGAAAAAGACTTGACGGCTCTTCGTTCTGAAGCGATTGTAGATATTAAGAAGAAAGCCAGCAAGTCTGATTCTGATGAGGATTAATTATGTTATCAATTCTTCTTGTATTGATTTTAATCTGGCATTTTTATATTGGTTATTCACGTGGGATTATTTTGCAAACCTACTATTTTATAGCAAGTATTGTCTCACTGGTGATTGCTAGCCAGTTTTATCAAACATTAGCTGAAAAAATAACGCTTTGGATTCCCTATTCTAATGCTAGTCAGGGAGCAACGGTGAATTTTTTCACGGACGTTAATATTTTTGATTTAGACCAAGTTTATTATGCGGGAGTAGCTTTTACAGCCATTTATGTGGTGGTTTATTTGCTTTTTCGCTTCGTCGGTATTTTGGTACATTTTGCGCCAATCAATCACTTTGATAATGTCAAAACGAATTGTGTCAGTGGTGTTTTAGCGATTTTAGTCACACTGATATTTTTCAATCTTGTATTTACAATATTAGCGACTGTTCCTATGACGACGGTGCAAAATATTCTATCAGGCAGCCTTTTTGTGCGCGTGATTGTCAATTATTTGCCACCTTTATCGAATATTATAAAAGCGTTATGGGTAACAGCAATTCTAGGATAATAAAGGAGTCTGGGGTAAATCACCTCAGACTTGTTCAATATATAATATAATCAAAGCTTTAGCGTGCCTAGGAAGCACGAGAAAAGTTAGGTTTTTGGTATAATAAAGATATGAACAACAGAATTTTAGAACAGTTAGAATTTGATAAAGTCAAGCAACTTTTTGCTGGCTATTTACAGACTGAGCAAGGCCAAGACGAGTTACGTAAACTTGAGCCAAAGACTGAGCCTGACCGCATTTCACGTTCTTTTGATGAAATGTCGGACATGGAACAGATTTTCATTGAACACCATTCTTTTGGAATGGGCAGTTTGCGTGACATTTCTGAAAGTATGCGTCGCTTGGAATTGGATGCTGATGTTAATATCTCAGAAATTATCGACATCAAGAAAGTTTTGCAAGCCTCAGCTGAAATCAAGCATTTTTATAATGATTTGGAAAATGTAGAGTTGTCTGCATTAAATACTCTTTTTGAGAAGATTGAATTGTTGCCAAGTCTGCAAGGTAGCTTACAAGCGATTAATGACGGTGGTTTCATTGAAAATTTTGCAAGTTCAGAATTGGACCGTATTCGTCGCCAAATCAATCATGATGAAGGTAGAGTTCGTCAAATTTTGCAGGATATTTTGAAAAAACAAGCTGAACATTTGACAGAGACTTTGATTGCTAGTCGTAATGGTCGTGCGGTTTTGCCCGTAAAAAATAGCTACCGCAACCGTATTTCAGGGGTTGTGCATGATATTTCGGCATCAGGAAGTACGGTTTATATTGAACCGCGCGCAGTAGTGCAACTTAATGAAGAAATCACGCAATTGCGAGCAGATGAACGTCACGAAATGGCACGTATTTTACGTGAATTGTCAAATATGCTTCGCCCACATACTAATATTATTCGTAACAATGCGTGGGTTTTAGGGCATTTGGATTTTGTTCGTGCTAAGTTCCTCTTCATGCAGGAAAACAACGCAATCGTGCCACAATTATCAGCAGATAAAACCGTGCAACTATTACAAGCTCGCCACCCGCTTTTGACCGCTCCAGTCGCTAATGACCTTCATTTTCTTAACGAATTGACCGTTATTGTTATTACAGGACCAAATACTGGTGGTAAGACAGTCATGTTGAAAACATTGGGATTAACGCAGCTTATGGCACAATCAGGTTTACCAATCTTGGCTGACAAAGGTAGTAAAGTCGCCGTATTTAATGAGATTTTTGCAGATATTGGCGACGAGCAATCTATCGAACAAAGTTTGTCAACATTCTCAAGTCATATGACCAATATTGTTGAGATTTTGGCAGCAGCGGATAAAGATAGTCTTGTCTTGGTCGATGAATTGGGAGCAGGAACTGACCCGCAAGAAGGTGCCAGTCTTGCGATTGCTATTCTTGAACACCTTCGCCTCATGGAAATTAAAACCATGGCAACGACACATTATCCAGAATTGAAAGCTTACGGTATTGAGACAGAATTTGTGGAAAATGCCAGCATGGAATTTGATACAGAGACATTAAGTCCAACTTATCATTTTATGCAAGGTGTACCAGGACGCTCAAATGCCTTTGAAATTGCTCGTCGTCTTGGTTTAGCAGAGATTATTGTCAATGAAGCGGAGCGTTTGACAGACTCTGATACGGATGTTAACCGCATCATAGAGCGTTTGGAAGAACAAACCCATGAAAGCCGTAAACGACTTGACCATATCAAAGAAGTGGAACAAGATAACCTCAAATTCAATCGTGCGGTCAAGAAACTTTACAACGAATTTTCACATGCCAAGGACAAAGAACTTGAAAAAGCTAGCGCCAAAGCGCAAGAAATTGTGGATAAAGCCATGGCAGAGAGTGAAGAAATTCTCAAAAATCTTCATGATAGAGCAAGCCTTAAACCGCATGAAGTTATTGAAGCCAAAAGTCAGCTGAAAAAATTGGCGCCTGAAGTTGATTTGTCTAAAAATAAAGTCCTCAAGAAAGCTAAAAAATTGCGCGCACCGCGCGTGGGTGATGACATTGTCGTCACAGCTTACGGACAACGTGGAACATTGGTTAACCAAGGGAAAAACGGAAAATGGGAAGTGCAAGTTGGTCTTATTAAAATGACACTTAAAGAGGATGAATTTACCCTTGTTAAAGTTCAAGAGGAAGCCCAAAAGCCGAAGAAAAAACAAGTCAATGTGGTCAAGAAAAGCAAAAAATCAGCTGATCCACGTGCCCGCCTTGATCTTCGTGGTAAACGCTATGAAGAAGCCATGCAAGAATTGGATGAATTTATCGACCAAGCCTTGCTAAATAACATGGCACAAGTCGATATTATTCACGGTATCGGAACAGGTGTTATCCGTGAAGGTGTCACAAAATACCTTCGTCGCAACAAACACGTCAAATCATTTGGTTACGCCCCACAAAACGCAGGCGGCAGCGGCTGTACCATTGCAAATCTAGGGTGAAGATAGAAAAAGGCTTTTTTCACAATTCAGAATAACTACCAAAAAACTCTTCCTGAAATATGGAAGAGCTTTTTGCTTGTAGAAAATGCACATAAAATTTATTTTTGTCCGAGTAGAATCATTTGGTCAATAGAGCGGCGTGCACCGTTGATTGTTTCTTCATCTAGGGTGATTTCTTCGCTTGCTTGACCCAACGACAACCTTTGACGTTTGGGTGAAAGACGGTGAAGCTGTCAAGGCGGGACAACATTTGGGAACCGTTCGTGGTGATATTCGTGTCTTACTGTCAGGCGAACGTACGGCTCTTAACTATTTGCAACGCATGAGTGGTATTGCGACTTACACGCATGAAATGGCAGAGCTGTTAAAAGACAGTCCGATTACACTTCTTGATTCACGTAAGACCATGCCAAATAATCGTATTTTTGAAAAATACGCTGTTAAAGTTGGTGGCGGTAAAAATCACCGTTACAATTTATCAGACGGTGTTCTGTTGAAAGATAATCACATTGGCGCAGCAGGTGGCATCAAGGAGGCTGTTCTTGCTGCTAAAAATTATGCTCAGTCTGTTCGTAAAATTGAAATCGAAATTGAAACGCTTGAAATGGTCAAAGAAGCTGTGAAAGCAGGTGCTGACATTATCATGCTTGATAACATGGATCATGACACAATGAAAGAAGCAGTTACTGTGGTTAACGGCAAGGCAGAAATCGAAATTTCTGGAAATGTGACTAAGGAAAATCTGGCTTCTTATGTTGATTTGAATGTCCAATATGTCTCAAGCGGAGCGATTACTCATTCTGCTAAAATTTTGGATTTATCCCTTAAAAATCTACATCCTGTTGATAACTGAGTTGATAAATTTCCAAAAGCAAAAATTATGGTTTGAAAAATCCCAAGCTCTTTAAAAGTTGGGGATTATATGTTGATAACTAAAAAAGGAAAAGCAGTAATCCACAGACGATTCCAACGAGAAAACCTGCCATGACATCGCGAGGATAATGTACACCGCCTAAAACGCGGCAAAGTGCAATCACTAGGGATAATATCAGAAAGAAAATGCCCAAAATAAGGTTCAACCGTAAAATAGCCATGCTGATAATGGTTGCTGAAAAGACATGACGACTTGGCATAGATTGTCCCTTGGTATTTTTTAAAATAAGTGGTGTGATGTTCCAAGTCTCGTAAGGACGAGGGGCATTGAGCAGCTTGCGTACAAGTGATACTAGCATAAACGAAAGAGCTGTGATAAGAATGAAAGCAAGCAGTCTATTTGACTGTGTGCAAAACAGGTAAATGAGCATTAGTGGATAAATCAAATACATGATTTTTGTTAATAAACTGTTGACAACTTGCAGGCAACGAGTGGCGGTTGGTTTATTCTGAAACCTTCGTGTTAGCTTGTTATAAAATGTAGCGTAATTTTTCATAGCAGTCCTTTGTGTAATAATAGCTTCATTATAGCATATAAGTCAGACAAATATGGAAAATGAGAAGTTTTCAAAAAATCGTTTTCCGTAGCAATTAGTTGTCAAATCAACAATTTTCTCGTAAAATAGGCTCATAAACTAATAGAAAAGGAAATGAACTTTAGGATTGTTTAGCTGGTTGTAGTTTACTATTTTTAATAAGGTATTTTCCAGTAACCTCTAGAGTTCTAGGTAATTTATTATGGCACATAATGTTACAGATGCGACGTTCGAAGCAGAAACAAGCGAAGGGCTTGTCCTTGTTGATTTTTGGGCAACTTGGTGTGGTCCATGTTTGATGCAAGCGCCAATTTTGGAACAATTGTCAGAAGAAATCGATGAAGATGAACTTAAAATCGTCAAAATCGACGTTGATGAAAATCCAGATACCGCACAAAAATTTGGAATCATGTCAATTCCAACATTGCTGTTCAAAAAAGACGGCGAAGTTGTGAAACAAGTGGCTGGCGTGCACACAAAAGAGCAAATCAAAGAAATCGTTGCTGAATTAAGCTAACGACAAGGTCAGGGGAAACTCTGACCTCTTTTTTATCAATTAATGAAGTTTTCGGCTTGACTTAGAGTTAACTCAAAGGTATATATGACTGTGTCAAGAGGATGAAACTCTGACAAGGTTTACTCCCTAGATGTTGTGAACTAGAAAATAGAAAGGTTTGGTTGTCATGTTTGGTGATAATTGAACTTGCCTAATGATTTTGTAAACTCATTTAGAAGCGTGGGAAACTTGTAAGTGACAGTATGACGGAGACATGAACCAGTAATCATTTTATCCCTCCATTTTCAGATATTCTTTTAACATTTTCTTCTGTGGTGTAGCCATGGGATAATCTTGAAGTTGGTCTTGTGCGACCCAACGGAGTTCCCTATCTTTGGTAAACTCATTTGAGTTGACTGAGCCTTCGATGAGTTCGATTGTCCATTTTTGGTGGCTAAAGGTATGCTTGACGTGATTGAAGGTTTGATTTGTCCAAGTTGGGTTTAGTTGATAATCTTCCTTAAATAACGTTTTTTGTGACGTTGTTTTGAGAGTGCTTTTGGCATTATCTGTTTCAAATAAATCAAGCTGTTGCCCGATAAAATCAGTTTCCATGATTGGAAATGACCAGAAACCACCGAGCAAGCGTCCGTCAGTATTCTTTTCTAATAGGAAATCACCTTTGCTGTTGCGAATGACAAAAGCTTGAATTTGCAACTGTTTTGGCTTTTTCTTTGGCAATTTGATAGGGTATTTGTCATAAGTGCCGTGTAAATAAGCTGCGCTGAAAAAGCGAATTGGTGATTCATCTGGGCGAGGATTTTTAGCAGACTCAATATCTGTGCCCAAATCCATAAGTGCTTGATTGAAATCCCCAGGGCGTTCAGGGTCAATGAGCACTTCCATAATAGCTTGAAAGATTTTGCGATTTTTAGGGTCACCAATATCATAATTGACCTCAAAAAGCCTTGCCATAACACGCATGACATTTCCGTCCACAGCTGGCTCGGGAAGGTCAAAAGCAATGCTTGCAATCGCACCAGCCGTATAAGGTCCAATTCCTTTTAGGAAGAGAATATCATCATAAGTGCTAGGAAATTCGCCATTAAAATCGCCCATGATTTCTTGCGCAGCTTTTTGCATATTGCGCACGCGGGAATAATAACCTAAGCCTTCCCATGCTTTAAGTAATTTTTCTTCAGGAGCTTTGGCGAGAGCGTCAACGGTTGGAAACCAAGCTAAAAAGCGTTCATAGTAGGGAATAACAGTAACAACTTGTGTTTGTTGCAACATGATTTCAGACACCCAAATGTGATAAGGATTTTTGGTTCTGCGCCAAGGCAAATCACGTTTTTCATTGTCATACCAAGCAAGCAGCGTGCGACGAAAAGAAGCAATTTTCTCATCATCCCACATCTCAATGCCATAATCAGTAAAATTAATCATATCTCTATTTTAGCAAAGAATGATTTCTTTGAATAACAAAAACGCTTATTATTTTATTTCATCAAAAATGAGATTTTTGACTATTTTTTAGAAAAATGAGAATTTAGGTATTGACAAAAGTAAGCGGTTACACTATAATAAAAGTGTAAAGAAGGATGACAAAAGTAACGAAGTAAGGAGGTAACAGTTCTTATGATGAAACCACATGTCGCCCGGTACAAAAATGGTGATTAGTCTCTTAGCCGGAGTGAGTAGGCACAGTTGACTTTACGGAGGTGGCGCTTATGTTAGCTTTTAACTTAGGACGCTATAAAGATGGTGATTAAGCATCTTGTTTAGCCTTGAAAACCAGAACTTGTAACAAAGTACATCGGAGGAGCGCCTTATGTTGATGTTTAATGTAGGTCGTTACAAAAATGGAGACTCTAAACAGATATGGCGACGAGTCAATCGCTGTATCAATCAAAAAACAGAAAAATAAATTAAAAATTAGGTGATTATTATCGTTGTTATGTGAGTATTTTCAGATTAACGGAGGTATCTTATGAACGTAGCAAGATATAAAAATGGAGATAATAGTCCAACAGCCTAACTCCTTATGGGATTGGTATGTTAGTACAACATACGCAATATTTAGGCTCTTTGTCAACTGTAGTGGGTGGCGCAGTTAAGCTCTAGAGGCTGGGCAAAAACTAGCTTCAGAATACAAAAAAACGAGTATTTCCGCAGTTGGAGCTACTC
>CAKPVT010000032.1 GCA_934196125.1 uncultured Streptococcus sp.
AAGGACTTAGTCCTGTGCAATACAGAACTAAATCCTTTCACTAATATTTTTTGTCCAACTTTTTGGGGTCAGTACACCTTTGGCTTGTCTCTTTTAGTCTATTACCCAACAGAACCTTCCATTTCATAACTAATCAATCGATTAAGTTCAACGGCGTATTCCATTGGTAATTCTTTTGTGAATGGTTCAACAAATCCCATAACAATCATCTCTGTTGCTTCTTGTTCTGAAAGCCCTCGGCTCATAAGATAATAAAGTTGTTCTTCTGAGATTTTTGAAACTTTAGCTTCATGCTCAAGTGCAACTTGTGAATTGTGAATTTCGTTGAAAGGAATGGTATCTGAACGTGAAATATCATCCATGATAATGGTATCACATTCAATATGACTAACTGATTTTTTAGATTCCTTATTGAAAGTCACTTGACCACGATAGTCAACTTTTCCGCCACCTTTGGCAATGGATTTTGAAACAATCGAAGATGAGGTGTGTGGTGCATTGTGAATCATTTTTGCACCTGTGTCTTGGCGTTGACCTTTATTAGCAAAAGCAATTGACAACATTGTGCCACGCGCACCTTCGCCGTCAAGGTAAACAGATGGGTATTTCATGGTTGTTTTCGCACCAAGGTTACCGTCAATCCATTCAACAGTTGCATTTTTCTTGGCTGTGGCACGTTTTGTTACCAAGTTATACACGTTGTCTGACCAGTTTTGAATCGTTGAATAACGCATATAACTGCCTTCAAGCGCAAAAATTTCAACGATAGCAGCATGCAGACTTGCTGATGAATAATTTGGTGCGGTACATCCTTCGACATAATGAACACTTGCCCCCTCATCAACGATAATCAATGTTCGTTCGAATTGCCCTGTTGCTTCATTGTTAATACGGAAATAAGTTTGCAAAGGAATATCGACCTTAACCCCTTTTGGCACGTAGATAAATGTTCCACCTGACCAAAACGCTGAATTCAAAGCTGCTAATTTATTGTCCGTCGGCGGAACTAGCTTAGCAAAATATTTTTTAAAGAGGTCAGGATACTCTTTCAAAGCAGAATCCGTATCTGTGAAAATGATTCCTAACTTATCGTACTCATCTTTCATGTTATGATAAACGACTTCTGATTCGTACTGAGCTGACGCTCCTGCAAGGTAGGCACGTTCGGCTTCAGGAATTCCGATACGTTCAAACGTTTCTTTAATTTTATCTGGAACATCATCCCATGAACGTGCTGGTCTGTCAGAAGCTTTTTGATAATAATTAATCTCATCAAAATTAATGTCTGACAAATCAGGTCCCCAATCTTGCATTGGCATTTTATTAAAAATTTCCAATGATTTCAAGCGGAACTCAAGCATCCATTCTGGTTCGTCTTTTTCTGCTGACATTTCACGAACAACAGCTTCGCTGATTCCTTTTCCTGTTGAAAAAATAGGTGTTACATCGTCATGAAAGCCAAATTGATAATCACCGATATCAATTGGCTTTGGAGTTACTTTTTCATTTTTTTCAGGCATCTAGTTACCTTTCTAATCCTTACTATCGTTTTCAATAGCTTTTTTCAGAGCATTCCAAGCAAGTGTTGAACACTTGATTCGCTGCGGAAATTTTGAAACCCCTGCTAAAAAACTAGCTTCGCCTAGTCTTTTTTGAGCATCATCTTTTTCACCTTGAACCATTTTAGAAAAAATCTCAGCCAGTTCAAGTGCTTCTTCTTTTGTTTTACCGATAACGGCATCTGTCATCATGCTTGATGAAGCTGTCGAAATGTTACAACCATCACCTGTAAAGGCGATATCCGAAATACGATCACCGTCAAACTTCACTGATAAAGAAATCACATCGCCACAAGTTGGATTGTTAAGATTGACTTGGTCAACATCTTCTAATTTTCCATGGTGATGTGGATTTTTGGAGTGGTCAGAAACTACCGCCATATAAAGACTATCTAATCTAGAAAGTGCCATTGAAAAACTCCTTTGTTTTAAGAATTGCTTCTACCAGTTTATCACAATCTTCTTTCGTATTATAGATATAAAAACTTGCGCGTACTGCTGAATGAATACCAAGATAAGTAATCAATGGTTGTGCACAATGGTGTCCTGCACGCACAGCGACAC
The DNA here is from genome assembly GCA_934196125.1 of uncultured Streptococcus sp. Lineage (GTDB taxonomy): Bacteria > Bacillota > Bacilli > Lactobacillales > Streptococcaceae > Streptococcus. The sequence continues at coordinate 2,124 of CAKPVT010000032.1, forward strand.
CTTCATAATCTAGTGCCGTTGCCACATCGTGTGGGTGTAAGCCATCTAAGTTAAAGGCAATTACTCCCATGTGTTGACTTGGGTCTTGTGGTCCGTAAACCGTCAAACCATCAAGAGCTTGCAATTTCGGAAGGACGTAATTTACTAATTCTTGTTCGTGGGCATGTACGGCGTCCATACCAATATTGGTTAAGTAGTCAATAGCTGCTCCCAAAGTAATAGCTCCCGCAATATTGGGTGTTCCTGCTTCAAACTTCCATGGTAATTCTTTCCATGTTGCCTCGTGTTCATAGACAAAATCGATCATTTCGCCACCAAATTCGACTGGTGACATTTGATTAAGCAATTCTTCTTTACCATAAAGGACACCAATACCCGTTGGTCCTAGCATTTTATGTCCCGAAAAAGCAAAGAAATCGCAGTCCAAATCTTGAACATCAATGCTCATGTGAGGTGCTGATTGCGCACCGTCAGCAACCATATATGCCCCAACTTGGTGAGCTAGCTCTGCTATTTTTTTGACAGGTTGAATTGAACCAAGGACATTTGAAACGTGGGCAACACTAACAAATTTTGTTTTGGGTGACAATTTGCTTTGCAAGTCTGTCATGTCAAGTTGTCCGTCTTTGAGGTAAGCGTAGACTAATTTTGCTCCCGTTTTACGGCAAGCTTCTTGCCATGGAATGACATTAGAATGGTGTTCCATGATTGAAATGAGAACTTCATCGTTTTTTTGGAGCACTTCTTCTGCAAAACCTGCTACCCAGTTTAGTCCAGTTGTAGTGCCTCGTGTGAAAAGAATTTCTTTTGTTGACTTGGCATTAATAAATTGGCGTGCTTTTTCACGACTAGCTTCGTAAGCAGCCGTTGCACGTTCAGCCAAAGTATGAACACCACGGTGAACATTGGCATTTGTCTTATGGTAATAGTCGTTAAGTGTATCAAGAACTTGTTGTGGTTTCTGTGTTGTTGCCGCATTGTCAAGGTAAACTAATGGTTCATCATTGACAATTTGGTCAAGAATAGGAAAGTCTTGATAAATGTTATGCGCATCTAATGCTGACATTCTAACGATTCTCCAATTTATGGTCTAATACCGCAATCATTTCATCACGGACTTCTTTTACAGGAATTTCCGTAATAACAGCGCCCAAGAAACCACGAATAACCAAGCGCTCTGCTGTATCCTTATCAAGTCCACGACTCATCAAATAATACATATCTTCGGGGTCAACTTGTCCAATTGAAGCCGCATGACCTGCCGTTACATCATTTTCATCAATTAACAAAATTGGATTGGCGTCAGAACGTGCTTTATCAGAAAGCATTAAAACACGGCTTTCTTGTTGTGCATCTGCTCCTTTTGCTCCCTTGATAATATGTCCAATACCGTTAAATGTCAGTGTGCCACGTTCTAAAATAACACCATGTTGTAAAATGTGACCAATTGAATTGCAGCCATAGTTTGTCACACGTGTATCCACGCCTTGGACTTGGCGTCCTGATGATGCTGCAACAACTTTAAGATTGGCATGGCTACCATTTCCATACAAATCTGAATCGAAATCAGCGATAACATTGCCTTCATTCATGACCCCGAGTGCCCAATCGACACTAGCATCTTTACCGTGGCGAGCACGACGACTAATGTATGTTGTGACATTCTCACCCAGACGGTCAATCGCTGAAAATTTCACTTGGCTATCATCAAGCGCAATAACCTCAACGCTGATATTCGCTGTTGCTTGAGCATCACCCTCGCCAATTGTTTCAAAGCGTTCCAAATAATTAATGCGACTATTGCGCCCTGCAATGATTAAAATATGCTTGTTAAACGGCACATCACTAGCTTCATCTTGATAAAATAAGCCTTCGATTGGCTCTTCAATCTCAACATTAGCAGGAACGTAAAGAACAGCTGCGCTATTAAAATAAGCGGTATGATAAGCAGCTAACTTATCTTCCTTAAAATCATGCGCTGCTCCAAAATACTTTTCAATAATATCAGGAATTTCTTCCAAAGCTGTATAGAAATCGGTGAAAATAACACCTTTATTAATCAAATCAGTTGGTAATTGTTCTAAAACGGTTCGTGTACCGACTTGAACAAGTTTTGGATTGTCTCCAAGTGCTGTGAAATCAGGGACATTAGCAAGTGCTTGGTCCTCTGAAATCGTCCCATCACCTAAGTTCCAGCGGTGAAATTTAACACGGTTGATTTCAGGTAATGGCAATTTATCTATATTATCAAAGGCAGTCAAACGACGTTCTTGTAGCCATAAAGGTTCTGCCTTTGTTTGTGAAAAATTTAGGATAGATTCTTTCGTCATAATTTGATGTTTACTCCTTTTCATGGTCATCATACGAGTATCGTCTGCCAAAAGCAGACTTTGACATCATCAATTACACTTCTTCTTCGTATTTTAGTCCAAGTTCTTCTGCGATTTTTGCATAGCCTTCTCTTTCAAGACGGGTAGCAAGTTCAGCATCACCTGAAAGAACAACACGTCCATCCATCATAATATGCACCACATCTGGTGTAATATAGTTGAGAAGTCGTTGATAGTGAGTGATAATCATAGCTCCAAAATTATCGCCACGCATAGCGTTAACACCTTTTGAAACAATTTTAAGAGCATCGATATCAAGTCCTGAATCAATTTCGTCAAGAAGTGCAAATTTAGGTTCGAGCATTAGCAACTGAAGAATTTCATTACGTTTTTTCTCACCACCTGAGAAACCTTCGTTAAGGTAACGTTCTGCCATTTCTTCTTTCATGCCAAGAAATTCCATTTTTTCATCAAGTTTTGTGATGAAATCCATAACTGAAATTTTATCATCATCTTCTTTTCCAGCATTCATAGCTGCACGGATAAATTCAGCATTGGTGATTCCTGGGATTTCAGATGGGTATTGCATAGCAAGAAAAAGCCCTAGACGTGCACGTTCGTCAACTTCGAGTTCAAGGATATTTTCACCGTCAAGCGAAATTTCCCCTTGAGTAACCTCATAATTGGGATTTCCCATAATAGCTGCTGACAAAGTTGATTTACCAGTACCATTAGGTCCCATAATCGCAGCAATCTCACCAGTCTTAAGGGTTAGATTGACACCTTTTAAAATTTCTTTATCTTCAATAGAAACATGAAGATCTTTTATTTCAAGTACAGACATGTGTACATTCCTCCAATTAATCAAATACGACAGTAACTTTTTTCTGAAAATTACCGCAGTTCTATAAGGTTACTAATCATTATATCAAAAAAAGCCATAATAGGCTTTTCAATCACTTATTATTTTTTCGATTTTTCCATTTTAGCATGGTTGCTTGGCGATAATCGCTATTGCCGATAAATTTAAGCGTATCAAAGAGTGGTGTGCGCCCTACTCCCCAAATTTCTAGCCCTTCAATAAAGACTTCTAAAGCAAAGGCAACACCAATCATTAGAAGCACACCACCGAGGCGGCTAGAAACATTTAGCAACAAGGCGATAAGTGAAAAGAGAGTGGCAATACCATAAACCACTAAAACCGCTCCACGATGCGTGAATCCCATTGTCAAAAGGCGGTGATGCAAGTGCATCTTGTCTGCTTCCGTCGCTGGACGCCCTGACAATTTACGGCGAATAATCGCCACAGTAGTATCTAGTATTGGCACACCAAGGATGATAACAGGCGTTACCACAGTAACAGCTGTTGAATTCTTCAACCCTTGCAATGATAAAACACCAATCATAAACCCTATAAACAGGGCACCTGTATCTCCCAGATAAATAATCGCAGGGTTGTAATTATAAGGGAAGAAACCTGCAATACAAACAATCAAGAGTAAGATTGTCACCGTTAGGTAAAAATCAGTTTGCGGTAAAAAGAAATACGAAACCAAAGCCATTGTAACAAGGCTAATGATTGATACGCCACTAACCAAACCATCTAAACCGTCAATCAAATTCATTGCATTGGTAATCGAAATAATCCAAAAGACGGTTAAAAAGAAAGTAATCACTGAATTAAATTCGAGCAAGGGACCGCCAAATGGTATTTTAAAACTATCAAAGCGGAAATCTGTAAATGCCCAGACAACAACAGCTCCAAGAATAATGCCTGCCATTTTTGTCTTAGGTTTCAATTCGTAAATATCATCAATAAAACCAGTCGTTGTGATAATTAATCCACCAATAACAACTGGCAAAATATAATCAAAATAAGACGTTGTCCATATCGACTCTTTCAAAACCCTTGGCATTAGAATTAAGGCTGAAATTAAGAAAGAGATAAAAATCGCTAATCCACCACTACTTGGCATAGGTACTCCGTTGACACGTCTAGCATTTGGATTATCAACAGCACCAACACGAAATGCAATAAAACGAACAATCGGTGTCAAAAATAATGACAGTAAGAAAGCGCCGATTAAAACAAGAACATATTCAATTGTAAAGGGTGCCATATTATACCAACTCAATCATTTTTAATTTTGCAACAGAGTCATCTGCTAACATTTCAACACCGTGCTCTTGCAAATAAGCACGCGTTTTTGTACCTGCGCTAGCATATTCCAATAAACGAGCATACATCAAATTCGCATAGTAAGACGGATGATTTTGCAAATCAAGTAAAATGGTCATGTGGTAAAGACCACCATCTTTGTAGAGTTCTGATGCTTCAACCGGAAAATCAATTGCTTTAGCAAAAGCTACGACAGCTTCAAGTGTTGGAAAATCAAGGACATAATGAACATAATCAGATGGATTACTATCCTCTTCTGTTGGCTCTGCTTGAGCTTGTTCTGTGAGAACTTCCTCAACAGCACCTTCCATCATTTCTTCGATTTTTCCTAATTTTTCATGTGCCTCAGTATCACCTTTAGAAAGCATTGTTTGTTCCAATGTTTTGAAAAATTCCTCAGGTGACATGTTTGACACGTCGTCGAATGCAGCTAAATCTTCAAAGTTAATTTCTTTATTAATTTCAGATTTTGTAACAAAGACATCAATACGGTCTTTTCTTGGTGTCACACGGAAACTAAGCATTCCGCTATCTTTGAAATTATCTGGTAAATCTAATTCATCCATTACTGAGTAGAAGAATTCTTCTGTCTTTTCTTGTGGAATCAAAAAGTCTTTCAACTCCATGCCACGTTCTTCTAAATCTTCCATACTAATCGTTATTTTTAGCGTTGTCTCGCTAATCTGTTTCATTTCCATACTAATTACCTCGCACGAGTAGTCATTTTATTATACAGGAAAAGTCGGACTTTTTCAATTTTTACGCTATAAAAGCAGCCCTTGAGAGGCTGCTTAGTTATTAAAAGATAGCTTTCAAGATACTATAAACAATAAGAATCGAACCTAAGACGATACGATATTTACCAAAAATAGTGAAATCATGTTTTTTAACATAGTCAGTCAAGAAGCGGATAACGTAAAGGCTGACAAGGAATGCTGTTACACTAGCAACCATTAAAATTAAAAATTGACTGAAACTAAGAACATTTCCATCTAAGAAGAACTTAACCGCCTTCAAACCACTATAACCAAACATTGTTGGGATAGCGAGGAAGAAAGTAAAGTCAGCGGCAACTGAACGACTTGTTCCCACAATAATTGCCCCTAGAATTGTAGCCCCTGAACGACTTGTCCCTGGAATAATACTAAGAACTTGGAAGCAACCAATCCAAAAAGCGGTTAAATAAGGCATACGAGCAAGTTCCGTAACCTGCGGTTCAACATTAGCATTACGTTTTTCAATCCAGATAAAAGCAATCCCATAAACAATCAAAGCAATAGCGATTGGAACCATGTAATTAAAATGTGCTTCAAACCAATCATCAAGCGGCAACGCAATCAAAATTGATGGAATACAAGCAATAACAACTTTTAACCATAATTGCCATGTTAATTGGACTTCACGCGCTGTTTTACCAGGTTGAAATGGGTTCAAACGTTTAAAGTAAATTACGATAACAGCCAATATTGCTCCCAATTGGATAACAATATTGAACATATCCAAAAACGCTTTGCTTTGGCTCAAACTGATAAACTCTTGAACCAAAATCAAGTGTCCTGTACTTGAAACAGGTAACCACTCTGTAATCCCCTCAACTATTCCTAAAAAGATAGCCTTTAGTAGTTCGAAAAATAACATAAGTTCTCCTTAAATTTATATCTCTTCAATTATAGCAGATTTGAAGCGTTTTTAAAACGCTCCGCCTCCACCTCCGCCTCCGCCGCCAGAGAATCCTCCCCCGCCACCTGAGTCAGAGCTACCAGAGGAAACAGAAAAATGAGCAGCCACGTTCGCATTGTGACTAGCTAAACCTAGCTGATGAGTATGCATACCAATCATAAAACCTAGTTCTTGATTGGTTAAAATAACCGATTCATTTGCAAGCTTGATAGCATTAAAATCAAGGTATTTTTGCACCCGTTTAGCATAACCAAATAAAGTAGCATAAACCAAGATACGATTCCAAACAACGACACCTTGAATATCAACTTTATCAAATTTATCAATGTCACGCATCATATTGGTAAAGCTAACCCATGCTTGCACACGTTGTTGACCCTCAGCTGTTATCGTTCCATGTTCGGTAGAATAATGCATTTTTCGGTTAATGTAACACCACACGAAAATCACAATTGCTAGTAAAGTACCGTATATGAAAAAAATCCAATGCTCCTGCATAAGTGAATAAACGCCGCTTAAAGTTACTAAGAGCATTGCTACCAGTAGGAAGCGACGTGCCAACGAAATGGTACTCTTAGTTCCTTCAGATAATTTTTGACGAATAGCTGGTAACTTTTGACTCCTCACCTCTTTTTTCACTAACTTATTAATCCTATTCAATTTAGCATTGTATCGGCGATTAAAATCATTTCCTATCTTATTAAGCTTGCTTTCTAGTGTTTTACCTTTATATTGTTTTTTATACTTCTTCAGCAAAGTATCATCAAAATGGTAATCAGCAAAAAGATCATCAATAATTATTTTCTCTTTTCCACCAAATGCCATATCAATCACTTCGGCTTCATAATCCATCATCGGCATATCAAGATGACAGAACAACTCCTTATTATCAACGCTAATAACCTTACGGTCAATCAAATCAAGCAAGGTTGCTTGCATAGCTGTCTCAAAATTAAACTTTTGTGGAATTGAACTGCCTTTAGTATCCAAATGTTGCAGATCCACATCATAAATGTATTTCAATACTAAAAGTGGCGACCAGTCCTCTGGCGCTTCGTAAGAACGTATCTTTCTATCAAAATGTTCATATTGTCCAGCAAGTCTGAATGCTCTGAAAAATACCACTAAAGCACCCACTATCAATATAATAACAATTGCTGGCAAGATATAAAATAACAACATCTGTAAAACTTGACTTCTATGAACAATTTTAGCCTCTTGTTTGATAATAGCTGACTTTCGATTCTTAGATGATAAGCTAACATTTTCAAAAATTGAATGGTCCCAATAAGCGTGTAGCTCCAATTTACCACTAACATCTTTAGCTGAAATCTGATAACCATTCGACATTTTGGTAACTGTTGTTGAATTCAGATAACCTGTATGTGCCCACAATTGGCGATTGGAAGTGGACTTATCCGTGGTTACCGTAAAATTCACATTATGCAAGGTTTCATCCCAATCACTGATTGGTACCCAGTTTAATTCGACAACATCTGAATACGGAAACAACAATTGCGATAGTTTCCAGTGTAGCTTAACAGTTACAATGTCCCCACTGGAACCAGGATTGTAGATTTTCACTTGATAACCATCACCAAGGTCGTTTACCTCCGATATAACCGTCCAACTAACACCGTTAACCTCAGCTGAAACTTCAGGTTGATTATTAACTGAAAAACCTTCTGGCATGTGACCGGCTTCTCCCAAAGTCACCACCTGCCCATTGTACGAGGAATCAAAGCGATAAGTAATAGTCTGATAAAAATCAGCTGTATTATCATCATGTATCGCTAAAACACCATCATAATTGCTGATACTATAGTCAACATCACTATCAGCAAAAACTGGAACTGATAATCCTAAAACAGCAGCGATTGCTAGTAAAAATATTCTTAACTTTCTCATTATCTTCTACTCCTTTCTTATATCCCTATTTTATCATAATATATTGTATAAATATTCTATTTTTGGGTCTATCGTGTTGAAATCAGACCCTATTTCCTGTAAAATAGTAAGGTACAAGAATAGACAGGAGTCTTAAATGAAAAAGTTACTTTTAAGTTGTTTTGCAGCTGTTCTTCTTCTCTTTGGAGGAATGACTAGCATACACGCTGACGAATACCTTCGTGTCGGTATGGAAGCTGCCTACGCTCCCTTTAACTGGACACAAGATGATGATTCTAATGGAGCTGTTCCTATCGAAGGAACTAGCCAGTACGCTAACGGATACGATGTCCAAATAGCTAAGAAAATAGCAGATAGCTTAGGCAAGGAACTCCTCGTTGTCAAAACTACTTGGACAGGATTAATTCCAGCACTTACTTCTGGAAAGATTGACATGATTGCTGCCGGAATGAGTCCTACCGCTGAACGTAAGAAAGAAATTGCATTCTCAGATAGTTACTATACAAGCTACCCAGTTATCGTTGTTTCTAAAAAAGGTGACTTTGCACAAGCGACATCACTTAAAGATTTTGCTGGTGCAAAATTAACATCTCAACAAGGTGTCTACCTTTACAACTTGATTGGCCAAATCAAAGACGCTTCAAAAGAAACTGCCATGGGTGACTTCAACCAAATGCGTCAAGCACTTGAATCTGGTATTATTGATGGTTATGTTTCTGAACGTCCTGATGCTATCTCTGCTGAAAATGCAAATAGCGACTTCAAGATGATTTCATTTGAAGAAGGTCAAGGTTTTTCAACATCAGAATCTGATACAGCTATTGCCGTTGGGCTTCGCAAAGACGACACAGAAATGCTCGCTAAAGTCAACGCTGTTTTAGCTGGTATTTCAGAAGATGAACGTTTGGAACTCATGGATAAAATGATTGAAGAACAACCATCTGATAATTCTGAAGAAGATGAAAACAGCAACTTCTTCACTGACATGTGGACAATTTTCAAAAATAACTGGAATCAATTCTTACGTGGTGCTGGAGTGACACTCTTCATCTCAATTATTGGTACAGTTGTCGGTCTCTTTATCGGACTTCTCATCGGTGTTTATCGTACTGCTCCAAAAGCTGCCAACAAAGTATTGGATGGACTTCAAAAAGCTTTCGGTTGGGTACTCAATGTCTATATTGAAGTCTTTCGTGGTACGCCAATGATTGTACAAGCGATGGTTATTTACTATGGTACTGCTCAAGCTTTTGGAATCTCAATTGACCGTACCTTAGCCGCTGTCCTTATCGTTTCAATCAATACTGGTGCTTACATGAGCGAAATCGTCCGCGGTGGTATCTTCGCCGTTGATAAAGGTCAATTCGAAGCCGCAACAGCACTCGGATTTACCCACGGACAAACCATGCGCAAAATCGTTCTTCCACAAGTTGTCCGCAATATTTTGCCAGCAACAGGTAACGAATTTGTCATCAATATCAAAGATACTTCTGTATTGAACGTTATTTCCGTTGTCGAACTTTACTTCTCAGGTAACACCGTTGCGACACAAACTTATCAATATTTCCAAACATTTACTATTATCGCAATTATTTACTTTGTCCTCACCTTTACTGTGACACGTATCCTACGATTTATTGAACGTCGTTTCGATGCGGACACTTACACAACTGGTGCTAACCAAAACCAAACGAAAGAGGTGAAATAATGACACAAGCTATCATTGATATTAAACATTTAAAAAAATCTTACGGACAAAATGAAGTCCTCAAAGATATTTCACTTTCAGTAACTAAAGGTGAAGTTATTTCGATTATCGGTTCATCAGGTTCAGGGAAATCGACATTTCTTCGTTCTATCAACCTTTTAGAAGAACCAACAGCTGGTGAAATCCTCTTTCACGGTCAAAATGTTCTTGAAAAAGATTATAATTTGACAGAATATCGTGAAAAATTAGGCATGGTTTTCCAATCATTTAACCTTTTTGAAAATCTTAATGTTTTAGAAAATGCCATCGTTGCCCAAACAACTGTTCTCAAACGTTCACGTGACGAAGCTGAAAAAATCGCCAAAGAAAATCTTATAAAAGTCGGTATGACAGAGCAATACTGGAAAGCAAAACCAAAACAACTCTCTGGTGGTCAAAAACAACGTGTGGCTATCGCACGCGCCCTCTCTGTCAACCCTGAAGCAATGCTCTTTGACGAACCAACTTCAGCCCTTGATCCAGAAATGGTTGGAGAAGTTTTAAAAACAATGCAAGACCTTGCCAAATCTGGTTTAACAATGATTATCGTTACTCACGAAATGGAATTCGCCAAAGAAGTTTCTGACCGTGTGATTTTCATGGATAAAGGCGTTATCGCCGAAGAGGGAACACCTGAACAAATCTTTGAACATCCACAACAAGAACGTACAAAAGTTTTCTTACAACGTTTCTTAAAATAAAGTTTAAATACAAAGCTGGAGACAACAACCTCCCAGCTTTTTTAGTTTCTAAATAGTATAAAATTGCTAACATTTTTCCAAAAAATCTTTTTAATGTCATTATAAGTTTTCTAGCTTATACTAACGATAATAAAAATTAATCCGACTATTAATCACTAGAAGGAGGAAATCAAAATGGCAACTTTAAAAAGAAATATCATCAATATCGCATTAACTCTTGTATCTTTTGTTTTTTCAAGTTGGTTTTATGAACACTATCCCATTATATTTCCTCTTATGGTGTCTCATTTACCCTTGCCTTAAATACTATTATTACACTGATTTTAACTTATTTCACGTTCATTCTAATGCACTTAGTTTATACTAAGAAGATTACAAGTTTGACAGTCGCTGTCTCTTACTTCATTTATTTTATGGTTTTGATTTACGTGATTTTGCTGAAAAATATCGGTATCCAAGGCTATTCTTTTAAACCATTATCGTTTATTTCTGACTTTGCAAGCGGCAGCCGCTTTGTTCCTATTATGAATCTTGTGATGTTTATATCGTTGGGCTTTCTTTTCCGACCTTCCAAAGAAAATTTTATCCTAGCTTTCTTTGGTTTACTGACGATTGAAACAGCCCAATACGTTTTCCACCTTGGTATTTTTGATTTAGGAGATGTCTCCCTTAACCTCTTGAGCATTGGTATTGGCGCTATGCTACATCAAACCGCTTTAAGAAAATGGTTAAGTCAACATATCACACAAAAAAATAATCAAATTCTCTTAAAAAATTTAGTATAACATAAAATACTTTATCGGTTAAGCAATTCGCGTTATACTATTTTTTGTTAACGTTAATAAATCTATCACAAGGAGGTTGGTATGGCTGAAAAAGTCAATTTAGCATCTGCTTATCGTAGCTTAAAAAGTCCCAATACAAAAACACGGAAACGTGCGTTGAAAATAATTCATGATTATAAACGCTTCAAAAAAGCAAATTAATTCCTTACATTATTAATCCCTAACATTGCCAGATTAAAAGACCTATTGCAAGGCTTCCTTCCGCCTGTAATAGGTCTTTTTTGGTCATTATTTTGCCTTCAATGATGACAAAATTTGGGTACGAATATCTTCGATTCCCTCTGGGTGATTTGGCAAGAAAAGTGTTTGATTGCCTTTAGCCGCAAAAGTATTTAGCGTATCAAGGTATTGGTTGGTCAAAAGGATAGACATGATTTGTTCTTCTGTCATTCCAGCATTAGCATCTTTCAATTCTTGGATTGATTCAGCAAGACCATCCACGATAGCTTTACGTTGTTGTGCAATACCAACACCATGCAAACGATCTTTTTCTGCTTCAGCTTCGGCAGCTATGACAATTTTAATCTTATCAGCATTAGCTAATTCTTGAGCTGCCACACGTTTACGTTGTGCCGCATTGATTTCATTCATTGATTGTTTAACTTCAGCATCTGGTTCAACTTTAGTAATCAATGTTTTAACGATAAGATAACCATAAGTTGACATTTCTTCAGCCACTTGATGTTGTACTTCAAGCGCAATTTCATCTTTTTTCTCAAATAATTCATCCAAAGTCAATTTTGGTACTGATGAACGTAGGGCATCTTCGATGTATGACTTAATTTGAGCTTCTGGACGCATGAGTTTGTAATAAGCGTCGGTAACATTCTGTTCATTAACACGGTATTGTGTAGCAACGTTCAAAGTCACAAAAACATTATCCTTGGTTTTCGTTTCCACAACGATTTCAGATTGCAAAAGACGCAACTGAATACGCGCAGCAATTTTATCAATTCCAAACGGCAGACGCATATGCATACCACTACCAGATGTTGTTTGGTATTTCCCAAAACGTTCGATAATAACAACAGTTTGTTGACGTACCACATAAAGCGTGCTAGCAACAACACTCAAAATAACGATAAGAAAAATAGCTAAAACAATTAAAATCATGATAAATCTCCTTTTATTATGTTTTTATTCAACACTCATCAAGTATGGATAAACTGGTTGTTTACCATCATGAATTTCAACTTCAACATCTTCGTAAGTTGATTCAAGATATTCAGAGATTTCTTCTGCTAATTCTTGATTTCCTTCTTCACCAACGTAAATAGTGACGATTTCACTATCTTCGTCAATCATTTTAGCAAATGTTTCTTTCAATGTAGTTGTCATATCTGGATTTGAAACCACGATTTTACCATCAACCATACCTAGGTTGTCATCTTTGTGGATTTCAAGACCATCAATAGAAGTATCGCGAACAGCAAGTGTCACGCTACCGCTAACAACGTCAGAAAGGCTTGCTGTCATTGCTTCAACATTTTCTTCCAATGATTGTGCGGGGTTGAAAGCTAACAAGCTTGTAAATCCTTGAGGTACAGTACGTGTTTCAACAACTGCTGCTGGCACTTCAGACACTTCTGCTGCTGATTGTGCAGCCATGAAGATATTTTTGTTATTTGGCAAGATAATAACATTTTTAGCGTTAACAGCATCAATCGCTTTAACAATATCTTCTGTTGATGGGTTCATTGTTTGACCGCCAGAAATAACGTAGTCAACGCCTTGTGATTTGAAGATATCAGCTAAACCGTCACCAGCACATACTGCAACAATAGCAAAGGCTTTTTCTTCTTGGTTAATAGCTACTGCTTGGTCTTTTTCAAGAACAGCGTCGTGTTGATTACGCATGTTATCAACTTTAACTTTTTTAAGCGCACCATATTTAAGACCTTCTTGAAGAACAAGACCTGGGTCTTCAGTATGGACGTGAACTTTAGCAATTTCATCGTCATTAACAAGAATAAGTGAGTCACCTAAACCACTCAAATAGCCTTGGAACTCTTCATAGTTAAACTCTTTAACATAGGTAGGACCTTGTTTAAGTGCAACCATGATTTCAGTACAATAACCGTATTTAATGTCTTCAGTTGCAACGTGTTCAGCTACTGATTTGTGGTGTTCAGCGTTAATCATTTCAGTCATTACCGCTGGAGTTGCTTTGAAATCTTCAGAAGCGATGTACTCACCAGTCAAAGCAGCTAAAAATCCTTCATAAATAAAGACTAAACCTTGGCCACCTGAGTCGACAACGCCAACTTCTTTCAAAACAGGAAGCATTTCTGGTGTTTTAGCCAAAGCACGTTTAGCACCATCAAGTGCAGCACGCATTACTTCAACAGCATCATCAGTTTCTTCAGTTTTCTTAAGAGCAGCAGTTGCCGCTCCACGAGAAACAGTTAAAATAGTACCTTCAACAGGTTTCATAACAGCTTTATAAGCTACTTCTACACCTGATTGGAAAGCATGAGCTAAATCTTGACCAGTTAACTCTTCTTTATCTTTGATTGCTTGACCAAAACCACGGAATAATTGAGATGTGATAACACCTGAATTACCACGTGCTCCCATCAAAAGACCTTTTGATAGAATTTGTCCAACTTCTCCAACAGTACTTGCAGGTTTATCTGCAACCTCTTTGGCACCATTTTCAATTGTCATTCCCATGTTTGTTCCTGTATCACCGTCTGGGACAGGGAAAACATTAAGGGAGTTTACATATTCTGCTTGATTTCCAAGACGTGTACTTGCAGCTTGAACCATTTCTTGGAATAAACTGGTTGTAATATTTGACACTAATCTTCTCCTACAACTTTAATATTTTGTACGTAAACATTCACCGTATCTGCTGAAAGGCCAAGTTGTTTTTCGAGGTTGAACTTGACACGTTCCTGAATGTTTTTTGATACCTCAGAAATTTTTACACCATATGACATTACAGTGTAAACATCGACTGAAATACCACTTTCTGTTGATTTGACAACAACACCTTTTGCGTAGTTTTCTTTACGCAGAAGCGCTTGAAAATTATCCTTAAGAGCACTTTTACTTGCCATACCAACAACACCAAAAATTTCTGTCGCGGAACCTCCAACAACAGTTGCAATTACGTCGTCAGATAACTCAATTTGGCCATCTTTTGTATTAATTTTCACAGTCATATTTACTACCTCAAAAGTTTTTATCAGTTTATTTTACCATATATTAGCCGTCTTGTAAAAAAATAATAAAAGATTACCGGCTACAAAACAAAGAAAACATACTAAGATTAGTAGTGAGGAAATCTCCGACGGGAGAAAGTACTCACTACTTTTTCTTTATGGTAAAGTAG
>CAKPVT010000033.1 GCA_934196125.1 uncultured Streptococcus sp.
ACTACTTTACCATAAAGAAAAAGTAGTGAGTACTTTCTCCCGTCGGAGATTTCCTCACTACTAATCTTAGTATGTTTGTTTGCCTGCCCCCTTGGAAGAGAGCCTTGCGTTGCCAAATTTTGAAACTGGCCTAAAAGGCTATTAGAAGTTTGTTAACCATTTTGCAAAAAGAATTAGGAAAACAGGCAACAGCCTAGTTTTTTTGTTATAATAAAGTTGATTGATTTTTAGAAAGAATGATTTAAATGAACATACAACAATTGCGTTATGTCGTGGCGATTGCCAATAGTGGTACATTTCGTGAGGCGGCTTCTAAACTTTTTGTAAGCCAACCCAGTTTATCCGTAGCAATTAGAGATTTGGAAGGCGAACTTGGCTTTCAAATCTTTACCCGAACAACAACTGGAGCGGTTTTGACAAGTCATGGGATGACTTTTTATGAGAAAGCTCTTGAGGTTGTGAAAAGTTTTGATTCCTTTGAAAAACAGTTTTCACAAGCAATAGCGGATTCAGATGAATTTTCAATTGCCAGTCAGCACTACGATTTTTTGCCACCGCTAATTACTGCTTTTTCACAAGCTCATCCAGAACATAAAGATTTTCGTATTTTTGAATCAACGACGATTCAAATTTTAGATGAAATTGCTCAAGGCAATAGTGAGATAGGGATTATCTATTTAAATAATCAAAATCGTAAAGGGCTTTTACAGCGTATGGAAAAGCTTGGTTTGGAATTTGTTGAGCTAATTCCATTTCAAACCCATATTTATCTTGCTAAAGAGCATCCTTTAGCGAAAAAAGATAGCTTGGTTATGGGTGATTTGTTGGGATTTCCGACTGTGCGATTTACCCAAGAAAAAGATGAGTACCTTTACTATTCTGAAAATTTTGTGGATACAACGGATAGTTCTCGTATCTTCAATGTTACTGACCGTGCTACTTTGAATGGTATTTTGGAAAGAACAGATGCCTATGCAACAGGCTCTGGTTTCTTAGATAGTCGTAGCGTAAACGGAATTACTGTCATTCCACTTGAAGATGATTTGGATAATAAAATGGTTTACATCAAACGCCGTGATAAGAATTTATCAGCTTGTGCGCTTAAATTTATCGCTGTTATGAAGGATTATTTTGCTAAATTTAGCCCAAGGGTGACTAAATGAAGATATTAAGAAAAGTTTATTTTCCGCTTGCTGCTGTGGTTTTGATTGTTTTAGACCAGTTAAGTAAGTTATGGATTGTTAATCACATCACTTTGGACACCATTCAAGAGTGTTTGCCAGGTATTTTTAGCTTAACTTACTTGCGTAATTATGGTGCTGCTTTTTCGATTTTACAAAATCAACAATGGCTATTTGCGGTTATTACGTTTGCGGTCGTTGGTGCTGCTTGCTATTATTTTGTTAAAAATATCAATGGTCAGTTTTGGTTTTTACTTGGTTTAATCCTCATTATCTCAGGCGGTTTAGGAAATTTTATTGACCGTGTGCGCCTTGGTTATGTTGTTGATATGATTCATTTAGATTTTATGAATTTTGCGGTGTTTAACATGGCGGATTCTTATTTAACAGTTGGGGTTGTGATACTATTCATTTCCCTTTGGAAAGAGGAGGAGAATGGAGTTAATCATTAAGGAAGCTGGTGTGCGTTTGGACAAGGCGCTAGCAGATTTGACAGAATTGTCACGTAGCCAAGCTAACGATGAAATCAAAAAAGAAACAGTTTTGGTCAATGGCAAAGCTGTTAAAGCGAAATATGCTGTCAAAGTTGGTGATGTTGTCACTTACGAAGTGCCAAAAGAAGAAGTGCTAGAATATACAGCAGAAAATATTCCACTTGATATTATTTACGAAGATGATGACGTTGCTGTGGTCAATAAACCACAAGGAATGGTGGTTCATCCGTCAGTTGGTCATACGTCTGGAACATTAGTGAATGCCTTGATGTACCACATTAAAGATTTATCTTCGATTAACGGTGTGATTCGACCAGGAATTGTGCATCGTATTGATAAAGACACTTCAGGTTTGTTGATGATTGCTAAAAATGATAAAGCTCACAACGCACTTGCAGCAGAATTGAAAGATAAAAAATCACTTCGTAAATACGTTGCAATTGTTCATGGTAATATTCCAAATGACCGTGGTGTCATTGAAGCGCCAATTGGACGTTCAGAAAAAGACCGTAAAAAACAGGCTGTGACAGCAAAAGGCAAATCCGCTGTAACTCACTTTAAGGTTTTGGAACGTTTTGGAAATTATACGTTGGTTGAGTTGACTTTGGAAACAGGGCGTACACACCAAATACGTGTGCATATGGCGTACATTGGTCATCCTGTTGCTGGTGATCCGCTTTATGGATCACGTAAGACATTAAAAGGCGATGGTCAGTTTTTACATGCACATACACTTGGTTTTACTCATCCAACAACGGGAGAAACATTGACTTTCACGGCAGAAGCACCAGCTATTTTTAAAGAAACATTGGAAAATCTAAGAAATGGCAAAGCTTAATGAAAAAGCAGAGTTTGAGTAACCAGATTCTGCTTTTTTGCTATAAAGTTGGTAAAAGATAATCGTAAATCTCTTGTCAAATAATCATAGTTTTGGTATCATATAGAGAGTAAATATTATCCTTTAATACTGTCCCGTGAGGCAGGCAAGGAGAGAACGGTAAAAGAAGTGTGCAACTGGCATAGTTGTACCTATATTTTGTGGAATCTCCTTGGTAACGAGGAGATTTTTTGTATATTAGAGAGGTTTGTTTTATGAAAACAAAAGAAATTGTTGATGACGTAACAATGAAACGTGCGATTACACGTATCACCTATGAGATTATCGAGCGTAATAAAAATCTTGATAATATTATTCTCGCAGGAATTAAGACACGCGGTGTTTTTATCGCTCGCCGCATTCAAGATCGCTTGAAACAATTGGAAGGAATTGATATTCCAATTGGCGAACTCGATACCAAACCTTTCCGTGATGATATGAAAGTCGAAGAAGATACAACTGATATGCCAGTTGATATTACTGGAAAAGATGTGATTTTGGTTGATGATGTTCTTTATACAGGACGTACAATCCGTGCAGCAATTGATAACTTGGTAAGTCTTGGACGTCCAGCGCGTGTCAGTCTTGCTGTACTTGTTGACCGTGGTCACCGTGAACTCCCAATTCGTGCTGATTATGTTGGTAAAAACATTCCAACAAGTGCTGTGGAAGAAATTATTGTTGAAGTGATTGAAGTAGATGGAAAAGATTGCGTCAGCATTGTTGATCCAAGCTAAGCAGTTATAGAATTGAGGAGGAAGATAAAAAGTGGAAAACGTAAAATATGATGTGCACGATATGCCGAAACTAGGGATGTTGTTTGGACTATCATTCCAACATTTATTTGCCATGTTTGGCTCAACGGTTTTGGTTCCAATTCTAGTTGGTATTGATCCAGCAATCGCCCTTTTCTCAAGTGGTTTGGGAACATTGGCACATTTGACAGTAACCAAATATAAAATCCCAGCTTACATGGGGTCAAGTTTTGCTTACATTGCAACCATGCAAATGCTAATGAAAACCGATGGTATTGCGGCAGTAGCACAAGGGGCAATCGCAGGTGGTCTAGTTTACTTAATCGTTGCCTTGATTGTCAAATTTGCTGGAAATGCTTGGATTGATAAAGTTCTTCCTCCAATCGTGGTTGCTCCAATCATTATTGTTATCGGACTTAGTCTTGCAACAACAGCTGTTGATGATGTCATGTTGAAAAATGGCGAATATAATTTCACATACCTGTTGATTGGTATGGTAACGCTCCTTGCTGTTATTCTATTTAATATGTATGGCAAGAAAATTATTGGTGTTATCCCAATCCTTCTTGGTTTGATTGTTGGTTATATTTTCGCTTTGATTGTTGGCGCAGTAACAGGTCAAACAATTGTTGACTTATCAGATGTTGCTAAATCAGCTTGGTTCCAAGTTCCAAGTTTTGATATTCTTTTCGTGGATTATCACTTCAAACTTTATCCAAGTGCTATTTTGACAATGGCACCAATTGCTTTTGTTACTATGACTGAACATTTTGGTCACGTTATGGTGCTTAATAGTTTGACAGGACGTGACTTCTTTAAAGACCCAGGGCTTGACCGTACTCTTACAGGTGACGGTATTGCACAAATTGTCGCTGGTTTCTTTGGTGCTCCACCAGTAACATCTTACGGTGAAAACATTGGTGTTATGGCACTTAATAAGATTTACTCAGTTTATGTTATTGCTGGGGCAGCTGTGATTGCAGTAGTGATGAGCTTTATCGGAAAAATTTCAGCATTGCTTTCTTCAATCCCTACGCCAGTTATCGGTGGAATTTCAATCGCTCTCTTTGGTGTTATCGCCTCAAGTGGTCTTAAAATCTTAGTTGAAAATAAAATTGATTTTGATAATAAGAAAAATCTTTTGATTACAAGTGTTATCTTGGTATCTGGTATTGGTGGCTTAACATTGCAAGTTGCTGGTTTACAAATTACAGGTGTCGCATTTTCAACACTTTTAGGTATCATTTTGTATCAAATTCTTCCAGAAAAGGATTAAGAAAATGGCAGTTACAGATGGCATTGTTTCACTAAAACATTTAGTGACTATGGAAACATTATCAAACGAAGAAGTGCTTAGCTTGATTAGACGTGGTATGGCGTTTAAAACAAATAAAGCAGACTTTAGTTTAGATAGGCAGTATTTTGCAGCAAATCTTTTCTTTGAACCGTCAACGCGTACGCATAAGTCTTTTGAAGTTGCTGAAAGGAAACTTGGATTGGATGTCATTGAATTTGACGCTAAAACAAGTTCAGTGAACAAAGGTGAGACTTTGTATGATACTATTTTGACGATGAGTTCTTTGGGAATTGACATTTGTGTGATTCGCCATTCAATGGAAGATTACTACAAAGAATTAATTGATAGTCGAACAATTCAAACAGCAATTGTGAATGGTGGTGACGGTTCAGGTCAACATCCAAGCCAATGTTTGTTGGATTTAATGACGATTTATGAAGAGTTTGGTGGCTTTGAAAATCTAAAAGTAGCTATCGTTGGTGATATTACACACTCACGTGTGGCAAAATCAAACATGCAAATTCTAAAACGTCTCGGAGCAGAATTATATTTTGCTGGTCCAGAACAATGGTATTCAAGTGAATTTGATGTTTATGGAAAATACGTTGCAATCGATGATATTGTTGATAAGGTGGATGTCATGATGATGCTTCGTGTTCAACATGAACGCCATGATAGCGAGCGTGGTTTTTCAAAAGAAACCTATCATAAGGCATATGGTTTAACCGTTGAACGTTATGAAAAAATGAAAACTTCTGCGATTATCATGCACCCTGCACCAGTCAATCGTGATGTGGAAATTGCAGATCAATTGGTAGAAGCGCCTAAATCACGAATTGCAACACAAATGCAAAATGGTGTTTTTGTACGAATGGCAATTCTAGAAGCTGTGCTGAACGGCAAAGCTTAATGAATAACTTACTTTAGTTTGAAGTGTCTGCTAATAAACGTTAAAGTGCTCCCGTGAGAGCAAACGAGAGGAATAAAAATGGCAAAAAGACTTTTAATTTTAGAAGATAGAACAATTTTTGAAGGAAAAGCTTTTGGAGCTGACCTTGATGTAACAGGTGAGATTGTTTTTAACACTGGTATGACAGGTTATCAAGAATCCATTACAGACCAATCTTATAACGGTCAAATCTTGACTTTTACTTACCCATTGGTTGGTAATTACGGTATTAATCGAGATGACTATGAATCAATCACACCAACTTGTAAAGGCGTCGTCGTTTCTGAAAATGCACGTCGTGCGAACAACTGGCGTAATCAAATGACTTTAGACGAGTTTTTGAAAGCTAAAAATATTCCAGGGATTTCAGGAATTGATACACGTGCTTTGACAAAAATTATCCGTAAACACGGAACAATGAAAGCAACACTTGCTAGTGACGGTGATTCTATTGAACATTTGCAAGTGCAATTACAAGCAACAGTTTTACCAACAAATAACATCGAACAAGTTTCAACAAAAACGGCTTACCCAGCACCAGGTGTTGGTAAAAATATCGTCTTGGTTGATTTTGGATTGAAACATTCTATCCTACGTGAATTTTCAAAACGTGATTGCAATATAACCGTTGTTCCTTACAATATTACGGCTGAAGAAATTCTTCACTTGAATCCTGACGGCGTCATGTTATCAAATGGTCCAGGTAACCCAGAAGATGTTCCAGAAGCTCTTGACATGATTCGTGGTGTTCAAGGCAAAATTCCAATCTTCGGTATCTGTATGGGACATCAATTGTTCAGCTTGGCTAATGGTGCGACAACTTACAAAATGAAATTTGGTCACCGTGGATTTAACCACGCTGTTCGTGAAATTGCAACGGGACGTATTGATTTTACAAGTCAGAACCATGGTTATGCCGTTGACCGTGACACTCTTCCTGATTGTCTGATGGTGACGCATGAAGAAATCAACGATAAATCTGTTGAAGGTGTTCGTCACCGTGATTTCCCAGCCTTTTCAGTGCAATTCCACCCAGATGCTGCGCCAGGTCCACATGATGCAAGTTATCTTTTTGATGACTTCCTTGAATTGATTGACGCTTTTCAAGCTGAAAAAGCTCGTAACTAATATTTAAATCTAATCCGTGAGTTAGATAATATAGAAAGGAGAAGATACATCGTTCAGATTGGCTAATGAGTTGATTTGAACAAGTCATACAAGATAGGCCAAAAGATAATCTTTAGAGATAGATGTTATCGTGGTTTTTATTACTTGTCTGGCTTTGTATCATAGATTATGCCAAAACGTACAGATATTAACAAAATTATGGTGATTGGTTCTGGTCCGATTATTATTGGTCAGGCAGCTGAATTTGACTATGCAGGAACACAAGCTTGTCTTGCCCTTAAAGAAGAAGGGTACAGCGTTGTTCTTGTTAACTCAAACCCAGCGACTATCATGACAGATAAAGAAATCGCAGATCAGGTTTATATCGAACCGTTGACACTCGAGTTTGTCACACGTATTATCCGCAAAGAACGTCCAGATGCGCTTCTTCCAACATTGGGAGGACAAACTGGTCTTAATATAGCAATGGAGTTGTCAAAAGCTGGAATCCTTGATGAACTTGCTATTGAGTTACTAGGTACAAAGCTATCAGCGATTGATCAGGCTGAGGACCGTGACCTTTTCAAACAATTAATGGAAGATCTCAATCAACCAATTCCAGAATCTGAAATCGTCAATACCATTGATGAAGCAGTTGCCTTTGCAGAATCAATTGGTTATCCAGTTATCGTACGTCCTGCCTTTACCCTCGGGGGTACAGGTGGCGGTATGTGTGATAACGAAGAAGAACTTCGTGAAATCGCTGAAAATGGTTTGAAATTATCACCAGTAACGCAATGTTTGATTGAACGTTCTATTGCAGGATTCAAAGAAATCGAATACGAAGTTATGCGTGATGCTGCCGACAACGCCCTTGTGGTTTGTAATATGGAAAACTTCGACCCAGTTGGTATCCATACTGGGGATTCAATCGTATTTGCACCAACACAAACTCTTTCAGACATTGAAAACCAAATGTTGCGTGATGCAAGTTTGAGCATTATTCGTGCCCTTAAAATCGAAGGAGGATGTAACGTTCAGCTTGCTCTTGACCCAAATAGCTTCAAATATTATGTTATCGAAGTTAACCCACGTGTGTCACGTTCATCAGCCCTTGCCTCAAAAGCAACTGGTTACCCAATCGCGAAATTGGCTGCCAAAATTGCCGTTGGTTTGACCCTTGATGAAATGATTAACCCAGTTACTGGAACAACATATGCCATGTTTGAACCAGCTCTTGACTATGTGGTTGCCAAAATTCCACGTTTCCCATTTGATAAATTTGAAAATGGCGAACGTCGTCTAGGAACACAAATGAAAGCGACTGGTGAAGTTATGGCTATCGGTCGTAATATTGAAGAATCACTTTTGAAAGCTTGTCGTTCACTCGAAATCGGTGTTTACCACAATGAAATGGCTGACTTGGCAGAAGTTTCAGACGACGAATTGGTTAACAAGATTGTTCGTGCGCAAGATGACCGTCTGTTCTACCTTTCTGAAGCCATCCGCCGTGGATACACTATCGAAGAACTATCTAAACTAACAAAAATCGACCTTTTCTTCCTTGATAAATTGCTCCACATCTTTGAACTGGAACAAGAGTTAGTAAGTCATATCGGAAATATCGCTGTTCTGAAAGAAGCTAAACGCAATGGTTTTGCTGACCGTAAAATTGCAGAGCTTTGGAACATGACTGCCGATGACGTGCGTACTATTCGTACTGAAAATAAAATCATTCCAGTTTATAAAATGGTTGACACGTGTGCAGCTGAGTTTGAATCAGCAACACCATATTTCTATTCAACATATGAATGGGAAAATGAATCACTCAAATCTGATAAGGAATCCATTATCGTACTTGGCTCTGGTCCAATTCGTATTGGGCAAGGGGTTGAATTTGACTATGCAACTGTTCACTCAGTTAAAGCCATTCAAGCAGCTGGATATGAAGCCATTATCATGAACTCAAATCCAGAAACGGTATCAACAGATTTCTCAATCTCTGATAAACTTTACTTCGAGCCATTAACATTCGAAGATGTTATGAATGTTATCGAACTCGAACAACCAAAAGGTGTTATCGTGCAATTCGGTGGTCAAACAGCTATCAATTTGGCAGAACCATTGTCAAAAGCTGGTGTTGCTATCCTTGGTACACAAGTTGCTGATCTTGATCGTGCTGAAGACCGTGACCTCTTTGAGCAAGCTTTGAAAGAATTGGACATTCCGCAACCACCAGGACAAACTGCAACAAATGAAGAAGAGGCGATTGAAGCTGCGCGTAAGATTGGCTTCCCAGTTCTTGTTCGTCCATCATACGTACTTGGCGGACGTGCTATGGAAATCGTAGAAAATGAAGAAGATCTTCGTTCTTATATGCGTACAGCTGTTAAAGCTAGTCCAGACCACCCAGTCCTTGTTGACTCATATATCGTTGGTCGTGAATATGAAGTAGATGCGATTTCTGACGGTAAAGATGTGCTTATTCCAGGAATCATGGAACACATCGAACGTGCAGGGGTTCACTCAGGTGACTCAATGGCAGTTTACCCACCTCAAACATTATCTAAGAAAATCCAAGATACAATTGCTGATTACACAAAACGTTTGGCGATTGGATTGAACTGTTTTGGTATGATGAACATTCAATTTGTTATCAAAGATGAAACAGTTTACGTTATTGAGGTTAACCCTCGTGCCAGTCGTACGGTGCCATTCTTGTCTAAAGTGACTAACATTCCTATGGCACAAGTTGCAACGAAATTGATTCTTGGACAAACTCTTGCTGACCTTGGATATGAAGATGGACTTTACCCAGAATCTGATTATGTGCATGTGAAAGCACCAGTCTTCTCATTCACAAAATTAGCTAAGGTTGACAGTCTCCTCGGTCCTGAAATGAAATCAACTGGTGAAGTTATGGGTTCTGATTTGACTCTTGAAAAAGCACTTTACAAAGCTTTTGAAGCTTCATATCTTCACTTGCCATCATTTGGTAATGTTGTTTTCACAGTTTCTGATGATGCAAAAGAAGAAGCACTTGGTTTGGCGAGACGTTTTGCTGATATCGGATACAGCATTTTTGCTACACAAGGCACAGCCAAATATTTTGCTGAGAATGGTTTGATGTCAACGATTGTCAATAAACTTGGCGAAGATGATGAGAACGATATTCTAGCCCTTGTTCGCACTGGAAAAGTTCAAGCTATCGTCAATACTGTTGGTACAAAACGTACGCTTGACGAAGATGGTGCAACAATTCGTAGCTCTGCTATTGAACACGGTATTCCTCTCTTTACCGCACTCGATACAGCAGATGCTATGATTCGTGTCCTTGAAAGTCGTGGATTCACAACACAAGCTATCTAATATATTCAATTATAGAAATAAGAAGCTGAGCCAACGCTCAGTTTCTTTGGTTTAGCCATAAATTTTCACTATCAAAGAGTCTCAAAATTTCTACTTACAAAACTGTAAGGTTATTGAGAGCTGTTTTTCTTATAATAAATATGAAAGATGGTTTTTACATCTTATTTTTGACAGTAAAATGCCAAAAGTGTATAATCGTCTTATCAACACAACTATACAAAAGAAAAAGAGGAAGATTATGCCTAGAAGAAGTAAAGTGAAAATGTCTAAAAAGACTAAAGGGATTATTGGAGCTGCGGCAGCTTGTTTTGTCGTTGCGGGTGCAGCTCTGCTTTGGTGGCAACAAACTAAAACATCAGGGGCAACCGATGAAACAACCTACGATACCACAGCTGTAACAGAGGGTACCATTTCATCATCAACTTTGTTGACTGGTACAGTTAAAGCTTTCCAAGAACAATACGTTTATTATGACAGCAGTAAAGGAACTGAAGCTAGACCAACGGTGTCAGTAGGTGACCAAATTACTACTGGTCAACAATTGGTTCAATACGACACTACAACAGCCCAAGCAGCTTATGACACAGCTGTTCGTAATTTAAATAAGGTTGGACGTCAGATTAATTACCTTAAAACTTATGGTAATCTACCAACAACATCGACAACGACCGATGAAGAAACAGGCGAAGAAACAACTGTTACAACACCACCAACAGCTCAAGCGAATGCACAATACAATCAACAATTGCAAGATTTAAATGATTCTTATGCAGCTGCACAAGCTGAGGTTAATAAAGCACAACATGCTCTAAACGAAACCGTTATTGTGAGTGATGTGTCTGGTACAGTTGTTGAAGTCAATAATGACATTGACCCATCATCTAAAAATAGCCAAACGCTTGTCCATGTTGCGACAGAAGGTCAATTACAAATCAAAGGAACATTGACTGAGTATGATTTGGCTAATATCAAAACAGGACAAAATGTCAAAATCAAATCTAAAGTTTATCCAGACCAAGAATGGACTGGGACCATTTCATACGTTTCTAACTACCCAAATCAATCTGATGATTCAACTGGAACAGGCGGTTCAAGTTCATCTTCAGGGTTAGCTTCTTATGATTATAAAGTTGATTTGACTGGTGATATTTCTAATCTTCAACAAGGATTTACAGTATCAGTAGAAGTCGTTAATGAAAATAAAAACAAACTTGTGCCAGTTGATGCAGTTGTCAATGAAGGTGATAAAAATTATGTTTGGGTTTACGATAAGGACAGTCAAAAAGCAAGTAAAGTTGAGGTAACACTTGGAAGTGCTGATGCCAAACAACAAGAAATCTTGAGTGGCTTAGAAGTTGGTCAAATTGTTATTTCTAACCCAGATAGCAGTTTGAAAGATGGTGAAAAAGTTTTCAATGTTACTTCTGATGATACAGCCACTACAGAAAAATCAGAGGTGAGCGAGTAGTGACAGAAGAAAGAAAAGTTTTAATTCAACTCAAAGATATTGTCAAGTCCTACCGTAATGGTGATCAGGAGTTGCAAGTTCTTAAAGGGATTGATTTGACAGTTTATGAAGGAGAGTTCCTAGCGATAATGGGGCCTTCTGGTTCAGGGAAGTCAACCCTTATGAATATTATTGCTTTACTTGATAGACCAACTTCTGGCGATTACAGTTTAAATGGAACACAAGTTGAAGATTTGAAAGAAAAAGAATTGGCTAAAGTGAGAAATGAAGAAATCGGCTTTGTTTTTCAACAGTTCTTCCTACTTTCAAAATTAAATGCTTTGCAAAATGTTGAGCTTCCACTTATTTATGCTGGGGTCGGTGTTTCAAAACGCCACCAACTTGCTAAACAATTTTTAGACAAAGTTGAACTAGGTGAACGTATGAAGCACCTGCCTTCTGAATTATCTGGTGGACAAAAACAACGTGTTGCCATTGCGCGTGCTTTGGTCAATAATCCATCAATTATTTTGGCGGATGAGCCAACAGGCGCCCTTGATACGAAAACCAGTGAGCAGATTATGCAGCTATTGACAGAACTTAATCGTGAAGGTAAAACCATTGTCATGGTTACGCACGAGCCGGAAATTGCAGATTTCGCAACACGTAAAATTGTCATTCGTGATGGTGAAATCACAAGAGACACGACAGATAGTGTTAGGATTGACTAAGGAGGAAGATTATGGAAAACTGGAAATTCGCCCTTAGTTCAATCATGGGGCACAAGATGCGCTCATTCTTAACAATGTTAGGGATTATTATCGGAGTTGCTTCGGTTGTTGTTATCATGGCGTTGGGGCAAGGAATGACTAATCAAGTTACTAATATGTTTGCTTCAGATAGTCAAAATGTTCAGCTCTATTACACAACAAAAAAGACTGATAATAATTATATTTTTGACGATGCAGATTCTATAGAAGCTGATAAGGGGCCAGCCATTAAAGAAGAATGGCTACAAAAAATTACCAGTGAGTTGAAAGATGTTGAAAATTATTATTTAACCAATAGTACAACGTCAACAGTTGAGGGCAATCAGAAAAAGTCAAAAAATGTTAACATAACAGGAGTTAACAGAACCTACTTTACGGTTAAAAAGTACAAAGTTCTTGCTGGACGAAGTTTTGAAACAGGCGATTACACTCGATTTTCTCGTATTGTCATGTTGGATACCAAGCTTGCAGTTAAATTATTTGGTAGCAATGAAAATGCACTAAATCAACATGTATCAATTGGTTCAAAAAATTATTTGGTTGTTGGTGTTTATAAAGATCCCAATGCTGGATCTCAGCAATATGGCATGCAATCTGGCGGTAATGCTATTATGACCAATACTCAATTAGCTGCTGAGTTTAACGTGGATGAAGTTCAAGCGGCATTTGTTCATGTTGAAGACGTCAAACAAACTACAAAAGTCGGAAAAGAAGCGGCTCGTCTCTTGACGCAATTGTCAGGGGTGAGGACTGGTCGCTTTACAATTTTTGATATGTCACAAGTTAGTTCTCAAGTCAGCTCTGCTTATAGCATGATGACAGCTGTTATCGGTGCTATTGCGGGTATTTCTCTTCTGGTTGGTGGTATTGGGGTTATGAATATCATGTTGGTATCTGTTACCGAGCGTACACGAGAAATTGGTTTACGAAAAGCTCTCGGAGCAACCCGTCAAAAGATTTTGACACAATTTTTGATTGAATCAATGGTACTGACAATTTTAGGTGGTTTAATTGGACTTTGTCTAGCTTCTGGTTTAACAAGCCTTATTGGAAATAGTATTCCAAATGTAAAACCATCAATCTCATTAAACATTGCTTTAGGAAGTCTTATCTTCTCAGCGATAATTGGTGTTGTTTTTGGACTTTTGCCGGCTAACAAAGCAAGTAAACTCGATCCAATCGAAGCATTACGTTATGAATAATAATAGCATTAATATAAAAATTGCTTAGACATTTAAAGAGCTGTCACCAGCTCTTTTTTGAGAACGATGAAAGGTGATGTTATGTATGACGCTTTAAAAAGAGTAATCAAGTTTTTAGGAATTTTTTCTATTATTCTAACCCTTTTGTGGTTGGTTTATCTTTTTAAATATTTAGATATTTTGAATAACCCTCATGCTTTAGCGTATGTTTTGCAAGGACCTCTCTTTTTAGGAAGCATTAATTTTCTTCTGTTGCAAATTATTCAGGTGGTTATTCCGATTATTCCAGGTGGGGTGACAACGGTAGTTGTTTTTATGGCTTTTGGTCCAATACTGGGCTTTATTCACAATTGTTCAATTATGTTGGCATTGTTATTGGGAGTATAATTCTTTTTCTATTAACACGTCGCTATGGGAAGCCATTTATTTTGCTATTTATGGAGGAGAAATTATTTGCTCGTTATGAGCGAAAATTAACGTCATCAACTTACGAAAAAGTTTTTGCCTTAAATATGGCGTCCCCCATTTCGCCTGCAGATATTTTGGTTATGGTAACAGGGCTGTCAAAGATGACGTTTAGGCGTTTTCTCTATATCATTCTGCTTTGTAAGCCTATTTCTATCGTGGCTTATAGCTATTTCTGGATTTACGGTGGGCATTTCATTAAATCTTTTTTGTAATTTTGCTATAATAAAAGCATGACTATTGCGATTACGACAAGTTTGCGGGAAAATGTTGCTTTGCGTCAGCGAGCGCAAGCTATTGGCGAAAAACTTCATTTACCTGTTATTGAACGACGAAAACAATCAGTGACAAAGCTTTTACAGTCTAGAGAAGTGCTTCTTTTGGTTTATGAAAATGAGCTGCGCTTGGTCAATCAAGACGGTAGTGAGTTTGCTTTTCATCCTGATACTGCTATGTTGCGTATTAAGAGTGAGCATGACGCTTTATTGGCGTTATTGGGTGATGACAAGTTGCAAATCCTTGATACAACGATGGGGCTTGCTAGCGATAGCATTGTTATGGCATACGCTGGTCACGATGTAACAGCAGTAGAGAGTAATCCTTTGATTCATTTTATTGTTTCAGAAGGATTAAAAAGTTATCAATCTGGCTATGATGCTTTAAATCAAGCTATGTGCTCAATTCAGACAGTGTGTTCTGAAAACTTAGCCTATCTTAAAAAGATGCCAGATAATTCTTTTGATGTAATTTATTGTGATCCAATGTTTTCGGAAAGAATCACAGAATCTAAAAATTTAGATGGACTACGTCAATACGCTAATGAGAAAGCTTTTTCGAATGAATTTCTAAAAGAGGCTATGCGCGTGGGAAGAAAGAAAATTATTATTAAAGCACACTTTAGAGATGAAGTCTTTGAAAAATATGGCTTTAAGCAATTTGTACGACCGAATCAGAAGTTCCATTATGGTTTAATTGAGATTTAATTGGTAATATATTACTATCTGAATAATTTTATATTACTATATTGAGGAGAAAAATGGTTTCAGTAACACAACGTATAAAACAAGTGAAACAACCTTGGGGAGGATATATCCGACCCAAGACAGCATTTCATGTCCAACAATTTGATGATGAGACAGTGTTAAATGATGAAGAGAACATACATCCTATTCTTGTTGGATTGTTGGTTGATTATCTTACTCGATTTATGAATGGAGCACCGTTAGAGGATGCATTTAAAGTTTCTTTACAAGGGGCTAAAAATATTTCTGAGTATGAATTGGCAAAGGCGTTTTTAAAGCATGTTAAAGGTTTAGATGATGAATCAATACGTTGTGCTCATAAACTTGTTGAATTTGATGTATATTATCGTGTGGGAATGTCTTCGTTTTATAGTTCGGTTTATAGAACGATGTAGAAAAGAGATAGTCCTATTCTTACAGATGAAACGATTGAAAATATACGTACAATGGTAAAACGGTCTTTAACGTTTATTGAGAATTATGGACCAATTACCAAAGATGGTTTTACTTTGAATGGTGCTTATACTGATATTATTACTATCGGTGATGGTGACTATTTAACTGCTGATACTCTTTGGGATTTTAAAGTATCAAAGAAAGAGCCAAATAAAGACCAGACACTTCAAATATTGATTTATTATATAATGGGAAAGCATTCTAATTATCTGGAGTTTAACAATATTCAGAATCTCGGAATTTTCAATCCGAGACTTAATAAAGCATATTCACTATCTGTAAGCGATATTTCTGATGAAATAATTACTGAAGTTTCAGAAAAAGTTATTGGTTATAAGTAATATGAATTGTAAACTAAGTAATCTACAATGCTTATATTGTTTAACAATTTGAAAAAAATTTAAAAGGTGTCAAGTTTTTTTCTTGACACCTTATCTTTTTATGATATAATAGGTTAAGTGAGTTAGTAGCAGAGCTATTAACCTAAACAAAAAAATAGAAAAGAGACTTTATACTAATGGCAGTAAAAATCCGTTTAACTCGTATGGGTTCTAAGAAAAAACCTTTCTACCGTATCAACGTAGCTGATTCACGTGCTCCACGTGACGGTCGTTTCATCGAAACAGTTGGTACTTACAACCCACTTGTTGAAGAAAACCAAGTATTACTTAAAGAAGAACGTGTTCTTGAATGGTTGTCTAAAGGTGCTCAACCTTCAGATACAGTTCGTAACATCCTTTCACGTGAAGGCGTTATGAAAAAATTCCACGAATCAAAATTCTCAAAATAATAGAGTACACTAAGAAGAAAGCCTATGGACACCATTGAAAATCTTATTATCGCTATTGTGAAACCTTTGATTTTACAACCAGATAATCTTACCATTAAAATTGAAGATACACCTGAGTTTTTAGAATATCATCTTGATTTGGATGCACAGGACATCGGTCGTATTATCGGTAAAAAAGGTCGTACCATTACAGCGATAAGGTCGATTGTCTATTCGGTATCAACTCAAGGTAAAAAAGTAAGACTCGTTATTGATGAAAAGGGAGAAGAGTAGTGATTTGTACTGACCCCAAAAAGTTGGACAAAAAATATTAGTGAAAGGATTTAGTTCTGTATTGCACAGGACTAAGTC
>CAKPVT010000034.1 GCA_934196125.1 uncultured Streptococcus sp.
CTTCGTAACTCAATTTCATACAAAAACACCCCAAAAGTTAGATTTTTTCTGTCCAACTTTTGGGGTGCAGTTCATTTATCGCAGTCCTTTTTCTTTGTAGCCAAGCTTTCTAATTACCATAACAAAGTCACCTTAATCAAAAATTAAGCACTTTTAAAACAGAGATTATTAGGTATTAAACAACCTCTAGCCATAGTTAAATTTAAATCACAGAATTCAGCTACCCTTTATACACAAAAAAGAACCTATCTGAAATAGATAGGCTCTTAAATTGTTAAGCATGGATTTTTTTTATCAGCAATGGCGTCTGTTAGTGTTTGCGAAAA
This sequence comes from uncultured Streptococcus sp., assembly GCA_934196125.1. Taxonomy (GTDB): domain Bacteria; phylum Bacillota; class Bacilli; order Lactobacillales; family Streptococcaceae; genus Streptococcus. The sequence continues at coordinate 327 of CAKPVT010000034.1, forward strand.
ATTCAAACCTAAATCACGCCCCAAAGTATCTGCCCAACGTGGGATAGTTAAGGTTTTCTTTATAGGTTCTTGACTCCCTAAATACTCGGCAACATCAACCACTACCATAGAAATAAAAGACTTGCTAGGGTCATAAACTAACTCTATATCCTTATCATCACGGAAAGGGTTATTATCAACCAAAGATAAAGTATTAATAGCGGTAGGTACAGGAATATCACGCCCATTTTCGATATAATCCGCTAAGTTAATCCCTAGCCATTCACTAGCCATTGCCATAGCGTCCGCCATATCCTCACCTTGAGTTGCTGAATGCTCAAAATCTGGGAAAGTGACAAAGTAAGGGGCGCTTGCTCCATCTGTATCATCATAATAAAATAAAGCTGGATAAGTGACAAGCATGTTAATACCTCCAATACAAAGACAAGCAGAAGACTTCCTTTATAACAGCCCTGCTTGCTTCTTAATACTCCTTTCGGTGTATTTATTAATTTCGCCGTGGGGAATGGTTATAGGTCGCTCGCCAGCTTTTTCAAGTTTAACGTGTGACCCCTTACCACCTTTGGTCTTCGTCCAACCATTGGCAGTAAGTAGCTTAACCATTTCTTTTTGTGTCATAGGCATAGCGCTTTTACCTCCTGACAAAATCATTATACCATACGTGTTACACGTGTTCAAATATTTATTATTTTTCTTCCGCCCAAATTTGAGCAAAAGAACGGGCGTTCTTAAAGGTACACCCATAAAGTATTTTTTCAAAATCAAAAAAGCACCCTAGGGACTAGCCTAGAATGCTTTAATTTCAAGGGTTTACACTCTCTTAAACAGTAAGCTGATTATTTTTTCAAGTTGTAGAATGATTTCAATCCACGGTATTCAGCTACTTCACCAAGTTGGTCTTCGATACGAAGCAATTGGTTGTATTTAGCGATACGGTCAGTACGTGAAAGTGAACCAGTTTTAATTTGACCAGCGTTAGTTGCAACTGCGATGTCAGCGATTGTTGAATCTTCAGTTTCACCTGAACGGTGTGATACAACGGCAGTGTAACCAGCTTCTTTAGCCATTTCGATAGCTTCGAATGTTTCAGTCAAAGTACCGATTTGGTTAACTTTGATAAGGATTGAGTTAGCAGCTTCTTCTTTGATACCACGTTCAAGGTATGAAGTGTTAGTTACGAAGAAGTCATCACCGACCAATTGAACACGTTTACCAAGACGTTTAGTAAGTTCTTTCCATCCGTCCCAGTCGTTTTCGTCCATTGCATCTTCGATTGTGATGATTGGATATTTGTTAACCAATCCTTCGATGTAATCGATTTGTTCTGAAGCAGTACGTTTAGCTCCGCCTTCACCTTCGAATTTAGTGTAGTCATAGATTCCGTTATCATAGAATTCTGATGAAGCACAGTCAAATCCAAGGAATACATCTTCACCTGGTTTGTAACCAGCAGTTTCGATAGCTTTGATGATTGTTTCTACGGCATCTTCAGTCCCGTCAAATTTAGGAGCAAATCCACCTTCGTCACCAACAGCTGTTTCAAGACCACGTTCTTTAAGGATTTTCTTAAGTGTGTGGAAGATTTCAGCACCCCAACGAAGAGCTTCTTTGAATGTAGGTGCACCAGCAGGTACGATCATGAATTCTTGGAAAGCGATTGGAGCGTCTGAGTGAGAACCACCGTTGATGATGTTCATCATTGGAGTTGGAAGAACTTTAGTGTTGAAACCACCAAGGTAGCTGTAAAGTGGAACTTCAAGGTAATCAGCTGCTGCACGAGCTACGGCAATAGAAACACCAAGGATAGCATTTGCACCGAGTTTACCTTTGTTTGGAGTACCATCAAGAGCGATCATTGCACGGTCGATAGCTTGTTGGTCACGAACATCGAAACCGATGATTGCTTCAGCGATGATGTTGTTAACGTTGTCAACAGCTTTTTGAGTACCAAGACCGTTGTAACGAGATTTGTCTCCGTCACGAAGTTCAACTGCTTCGTGTTCACCAGTAGAAGCTCCAGAAGGAACCATACCACGTCCGAATGCACCTGATTCAGTGTAAACTTCTACTTCAAGTGTTGGGTTACCGCGTGAGTCAAGGACTTCGCGAGCGTAAACATCAGTAATAATTGACATTATGTTACTCTCCTTATGAGTTTTTAATATTTTTACACTAAAATGATACCATAATATTGCCACTTAGGCAAATAAAAACGAGAAATTTTGAAAACCAATTTAACTTTCATGCCCTTTTTCAAAATACTTTATGCGCTTACGGCTGAGAAATGACAGTTTAGTAAATTTAACTTATAATGAAGTTAAGAAATAATCGAGGTTAAATAGTATGAGTGATTTAGAAAGTAAAGTTTTACATGCTGTTGCAGGGGAAAATCGACTTAATCCTGATGAACAACGACGCTATTTTGGAACATTTGCCGAACGTGTGGTCTTGTCAATACCGCTTGATGACAGTCGTTTGGAAGATACTAAAGCACGTTTCGAGGACATTTTAAAACATTTAGCGAGTGATTATGACACGTTATTTGTCAAAATTTCGCCAAAATTGGCGGTTGCCGACCAATGTTACTATATGAAAATAGCGCAAAATCTTGAAATTCAAGCAACAATCGTTGATGAAAAAAATGCGCATTCACCTTATGGGATTATCGTTCATTCGAATCAAGCTGAAAATGTTGACAATCCACTGTTAACAGTGCGTTTTCCACAAGCACATGACAAATCAAAAGAAGCCCCTAAAAAGGGCTTCTGGTCAAAATTATTCAATAAAGATTAACGTTTGGTAAAGGCTAGTAGATTGCCAATATTTTGGGCGGTGCGTTCTAGATTTTGGGGTGCCTGCGCTAGCGTATTTTCCAAAGAATAGACGCCTGAGATAATCGGAAAAGCTGCTTGAATATTAGCAACTGGAAAGTCTGGCAAATCATCTTTTAAGCTACCGCAAATGGCAATGACTAATTTGCCTCTTGGCGTACGACTAGCAACGCCAACAGGGGCTTTCCCAGACAAACTTTGCTTATCCATGCGTCCTTCACCAACAATGACGACATCCGCAACTTGGACTCGACGGTCAAAGTTGAGCATATCAAGAACGGCGTCGATACCAGAGATAATTCGTCCACCAGTAAATGCAGCTATCCCTGCTGCCATTCCGCCGCTTGCTCCTGCTCCCGCTAAATCGAGGATTACTGGGAAGAAGCTTTGGTAGAATTGCTCCATATCCTTATCAACATTTGTGAATTTTTCGTTCGCAAGTCCTTTTTGACCACCAAAAACGTAGGTTGCGCCATTAGGACCGCATAGTGAATTTGTAACGTCAGTAATAATTGTTAGCTCAACTTGTGATAAATCCCAATGGTAATCTTCATAGGAAATCGTTGTGATGTTTCCAAGATTATCACCAACTGCACATACTTCTTCGTTGTTGGCAAATAGATATCTTGATATTCCAAATAACGCCCAACTTCGCAATGGTCAGCGGCTGAGGTATCCATATCATAATGGATCACCTTTTCAACTAAACAAATATTGGTTACCTTTAATTCTTCCGTAAGAGCGCCGACCACACCATAATTAACAATTAAATCGACGTCAAAAAGGCTAATTAATTTGCGTACAGGCAGCAACTCTGATTTCTCCTGCACCCGACTGTGTAATATATAAAATTTTATCATCAAATGTAACCGAATAAACTTTAACCCCTCTGACGTCTTCTCTTTTGAGCTTATCAGCTATTTTCTCATGACTGACTGTACTTCAACAGCCACTAGCATGCCAATCTTTTTCATTATCACTCCTCATTTTAGTTATCAAAAAAGGTTTGGCAATTTTTCCAAACCTTTATATTGTATCAGTCAACACAGTCGTTTTAAAAACGAATTTGTTCACGTGTTTTTTCGTACGATGATACGAAACGATCTGTTACACCTGGTTCAACCATTTCAAGTGCATATGAAATTTCATCAAATGATGCTTGATAGTCATTATCAACTTCAAATAATTTCAAAGCGTGTTCAAAACTACTTTGTACACTTGGTTCAAAACTACGGTAACGATTTGAGTATTGCAATAATTGTTCTGTCAATGTCGCATTTTGAACCACTTGATAAGTTGCATTTTCAAGATTTGCAATAGCTGATGTCGCAACATCTGTTAAACGAGACACAGCTTCAATATCGATACGCCCACGACTAAGTTCATCAATTAACACTTCCAATTGTGAACTTGTTGTGAAGAATGCACTCAAGAAATCTTGTGGAATACCTGGCAAATTACGTTTTTCCATATAACGTTTAATCATATGCAAACGATTAATATATTGTTCCAAGCTTTGACGAGCAACCGTCTCAATTTCTTCGATATTCTTAACTTGTTCAAAGACTTCCATTTGCCCCTCTTCGACAGCAGCCAATGTTTTTAAGGTTCTGTCAAAAGTCACTTGTAATTCGGAGAATGGCTTGTCTTGTGTCTCAAAAGCAACAACGATTGGCAATACTTCTGTTTCAATCTCTTCCAAGTTTTTAGTAAATGAACGAAGGCTAAGACTTTCACTATCATTCAAGATGTACTTGTGAGATAGACGCTTAATTTCATGAGCAAGTTGTTCATTATTTGCCTTAGCATGAGCCAAATAGTCAGGAATAATCTTGCTATCTTTAAGCGTAGCCTTATGAGCAGCAATTTCGCGTTCAAACAATTCATACAATGAATCGATTTTCTCTTGAATGTGCTCATTTTCATCACGAGCACAATCCAAATCCAATGTAACAAGTTCAGAAGAATTGACACGAATAGAATCACGAACTTCTTGGAAACGTGTTTCAATATTCTTTTCAGCAAAATGATAATTTTGTTCAAGCAAACGGCGATAACCTTGCTCTAAATCATCAAGTTGGTCTGGGAAATCATCTTCTAATTTTGCAACAATTGCTGGAATTTGTTCTGAAATTTGACCAAGTGCGATAGTGTGTTCTTCTGCACGGTCAAGCACTTCAGACGCTTCAACAGGATCACCAGTTGAGTTAAGCGTTACAAATTGAGAAAATTCAGCTTCAATGTTTTTTAATTGTTTTTCAATCTCAGACATTGTAGAGCCAAAATTGTCCTCTTTTTCTGAGATAGAAGCTTGTAATGTTTCGTACAAATCCAAAGCGTGTTTAACACGAGCACTATTTTTTTCTTCTTGTTCTTTCAAGACAGAAAGTGCCTCACGAATCGAATTAACGTCTTCTTCAACTAAATTTAATTGGCTTTCGACATTATCAATTTCATGTTTTGCTCTGATGAATTTAAAACTATCATTTAGATTTTCAGCTTCAAAAATATGATTTTCAATATCCGAAAAAGAATTTAAAGAAAGGTCAACCCATTTTTGATTCCATTCACGAAATGTTGTCTGACTTTGCCCGATAAGATGAAGATTTTTAACAGCCTCGACTTCTTCATTAACAGGTAAACCAAATAACGATTGTTTTCTTTCTTCTAAGCTTGCAATCAATGAATCATTTCGCTTGCGTACAATAACGCCAACTAGGTAAGCAACAATTACTAATAAAACTATTGCTACAAGCAGTAATATAATTCCGCTCGACATTTAAAACTCCTTATAAATTGTCTTTTTATCGTAAAAAATAGCTATAACATTACGATTATAACATACTTAGAGATTGTATGCAGTAATTTTTCGTCAATATTCTTATTAAATATCAAGCGTACTGTAAACCGCATTTTCTTCGATGAACTCGCGACGCGGCTCTACCCTATCTCCCATAAGCATATCAAAAATCTTATCTGCTTCAGCGGCATCATCAACAGAAACTCTCGCCATTAAGCGATTCTCTGGATCCATTGTTGTTTCCCAAAGCTGGTGATCGTCCATTTCTCCAAGCCCTTTGTAACGTTGAACCGTTGGTTTTGAACGTCCAACACTATGACGTGCCATAGCTTCTTGCAATTCAATTTCTTGATTAGCACCTGGTTGAATGTACTCTTTAATTTCACTACCAACTTTGACACCATAAATCGGTGGTTGAGCAATGTAAACATACCCTGCTTCCAAAACAGGACGCATGAAGCGGTAAATCAGCGTTAACAACAGGGTACGAATATGAGCTCCGTCAACATCGGCATCAGTCATGATAACAAGCTTATGATAACGCGCTTTTGAGACATCAAATTCAGCACCAAAACCTGTTCCCATAGCTGTAAATAAACTACGAATTTCTTCGTTAGCAAGAATTTTATCCATGCTAGCTTTTTCAACGTTCAAGATTTTACCACGAATTGGTAAGATTGCTTGGTGCTCACGGTCACGTCCTGATTTAGCAGAACCACCCGCAGAGTCCCCTTCGACGATGAATAGTTCATTCATAGTTGCATCATTTGAAGAACAATCAGCCAATTTACCAGGGAGATTTGAAATTTCCAGTCCTGATTTTTTACGTGTTACCTCGCGTGCACGTTTAGCAGCGATACGAGCTTTAGATGCCAGAATACCTTTTTCAACGATTTTCTTAGCAATCTGTGGATTTTCTAATAAGAAACGGCTGAAAGCCTCGCTAAACAAACGATTCGTAATTTTAACAACTTCGGAATTTCCAAGTTTTGTTTTCGTTTGTCCCTCAAATTGAGGATTTGGGTGTTTAACAGAAATAACTGCCGTCAACCCTTCACGAACATCCTCACCAGTTAAATTGTCATCTTTTTCTTTTAGCAATTTATTCTGACGAGCATAGTCATTAATCACACGTGTTAGAGCTGTACGGAAACCTTGTTCGTGCGTACCACCTTCATGCGTGTGAATGTTATTGGCAAAACTCATCACTGTTTCATGATAACTAGTTGTATATTGCATGGCTACTTCAACAGAAATGCCGTCTAATTCACCATCAGTATAGATTGGATTTTCAAAAATAACTTCTTTATTTTCGTTGATAAATTCAACGTAGCTTGAAATACCACCTTCGTAATGGTAATGTTTTTCTTGCTCAATTCCTTCACGTTTATCAGTAATTGAAATACGCAAGCCACGGTTCAAAAAGGCTAATTCTTGGATACGTTTGGCTAATTTATCAAAATCAAACACCGTTGTTTCTGTGAAAATCTCTGGGTCTGGAGTAAAGTGAACAGTCGTTCCATGACGGTCAGTATCACCAATAACAGCTAAATCACTAACAACGTGTCCACGACGGTACTCTTGATAGTGAATTTTACCGTTACGGTGAACAGAGACATCTAATTGTGTTGAAAGTGCGTTAACAACAGATGACCCTACACCGTGCAAACCACCTGAAACCTTGTAGCCGCCACCACCGAATTTACCTCCAGCGTGTAAAACCGTAAAGACTGTTTCAACGGCGGGACGACCTGTTTTTTCTTGAATATCAACAGGAATACCACGCCCGTCATCGACAACTGTAATCGAATCATCTTTTTCAATAAAAACTTCAATATGAGTCGCAAAATCAGCTAATGCTTCATCGATAGAGTTATCGACAATTTCCCATACCAAATGGTGCAAGCCTTCTTTGGACGTTGAACCAATGTACATACCTGGACGCATTCGAACAGCTTCAAGCCCTTCTAAGACTTGAATCTGACTGGCGTCATAATCTTTCGCTAATTCTGCTAAATTTTTATTTTCTTCCGTCATTTACTTCACTATCTCCATTAAGGATTTTTTTCCATCAACTAATAACGTGTCAAAGCCAGCAGCTTGACCTGCCTTCCTATCAATCTCACGATCTCCAATTACCAGTGCTTCTTTAATGTCATATTTTTCTTTCAAATACAACATCGATTCTGGACTCGGTTTACGAGAAAAACCATTTTCTGAAGTGACTACTTCCGTAAAATAAGACAACAAATTAGTTTTTTCTAAAATATCAAGGACTTGTTTGTTACGATGCGATACTAAAAAATTTCGCCCGCCACTTGCAACAATTGCCTGCAAAACGTCATGCGCTCCTGCAAATAAAACTGGCGCTTTCAAATATTCAGCTTCCAATTTTTTGTATGCCTTTAAAAATTGAGGTTCGTTTGGGATAAATTGTGCAATAGCAGCATCCGTGGACTCTTTTAGCTTGTTATAAACCTCATCATGCGAGGCAGATTGTCCAAATTCCGCTAAAGTTTTCACGAAAGCTTGAGCAGACATTTCATAATTATCAAGCAACGTTCCACCCAAATCCCAGATATAATCATGGTAATTCATATGCCTTATTATATCATATTTTTAAGTTTTTTTATAGTCTATACTGTATCAATTTACAGGTTAATATATAAGAAAAAGTCGATTTAACGATCAACTTTTACTAATAACGGTCACTTCTTTTTAAATGTTCTGTAATTTCTTGTTCACGGTGTAGGTTGTTTTGATAACTCATTGATAAAATCAGACCGACACAAATCAAATTGGTAATCAACGATGAGCCACCTTGTGAGATAAATGGTAAAGGAACACCCGTTAACGGCAAAATACCAATTGCTGCTCCGATATTTTCAAAAATATGGAACAACATCATCATGATGAAACCAGTTGAAATGTAAGTATAGAAACGGTTATTTGATTCAAAAGTTACACGAATCATACGATAAATCAACAAAAGATACAATCCCATGACAACAGCACTACCAATAAAACCAAAATCTTCAGCAATAACGGTGAAAATCATATCACTCTCACGAACTGGCACTGATAAATCAACAACATTGAACCCTTTACCAGTAAGACCACCACTACCAATAGAAATCATTCCTTGTGTTTGTTGGTAGGCAATCGTTTTAGCATATGAAAACGGGTCTAGCCAAGCTGAAATACGATTAATTTGGTAAGTATCCATTCCCAAACCATAAAGGAATTCTTTCCCATTTGGCAAAAAGAAAATTAACATGAAACCACCAAATGAAAGAGCAACGATAATAACAGCTGGAAAGATAATCCACCACGAAATCCCTGATAATAAAATCAAACCAGCTAAAATCGCTGAGAAAACCATTGCTGTTCCTAAGTCTTTTTGAAGCCCTAGTAGCACCATCACAGGTAAGGTAATAAGTGCAAAAATTCCAAGGAGTTTCCAGTCATTTTTCAAAGAATCTTCCTTGAACTTTTGGCGAAACCAAACGGAACATCTGGCAAGCATCAAAATATAGGACACTTTCATAAATTCCGAGGGCTGAAATAACGTTACCGAACCGATTGTAACCCAGTTTTTCGCCCCTGTTGACTCAACCAACTCTGGACTATAAAAGATGAGCGGCAGCACCATTGATATCAATCCAAGACCGTATAGGAACGGCGTTATTTTCCATAAAAATTCGGTGCTAAATAGCATGACAATAAACGCCACACCGCACCCTAAAAGTATCCAAATCACTTGTTGTGTCATCACTTTTGCAATCGTGCTTGGGTAATCATTTATGGTTGCGATATAGATTGCCACCAAGCCAATTAACAAAAGGAAAAAGACAGGTAAAATTACAGAATAATCAATCCGACTATCAATAGAATATTTTTTTCTCGCCATTGTACTTCCTTCGTTTCTGATCAAAGATAATTATATCATTTTTTAATCAAAATTGAGGAAAAAAGCTTGTGAAAATAAAATAAATTTTCAGCAAAAACTAAAAAGCTATACTTTCTATTTTCAATAAATTACCAACTGATTCTTGTAAGAAAGATTTGAAAAAAAGACGAAATAATTCAAGGGTTATCTGCTCTGTAAATCAAAAAGCTCCTAAAATCAAGAACTTTTGAGCTAGGTCGTATCTCCCCTGCCGGAATCGAACCAGCAACTACTCCTTAGGAGGGAGTTGTTATATCCATTGAACTAAGGGGAGCTATGAAAAAATCTGTCACAAGGACAGATTTTTATCGTCGAATAGTTATCGTCAAAATTAACGACGAATTTCTTTAATACGAGCAGCTTTACCTTGTAATGCACGCAAGTAGTAAAGTTTAGCACGACGTACTTTACCATGACGAACAACTTCAATTTTTTCTACACGTGGAGTGTGAAGTGGGAATGTACGTTCAACACCGATACCACTTGAAATTTTACGAACTGTGTACATTTCTGAGATCCCTTGACCTTTACGTGAAATAACCACACCTTCGAAAACTTGGACACGTTCGCGGCTTCCTTCAACAACTTTTGCGTGAACACGAACAGTATCACCAGGGTGGAATGTAGGGATGTCAGTACGTAATTGACTTTCAGTCAAACTTTGGATTAATGGATTCATTATTTTTTCTCCTATCTTACTAATCATTAGGTGCTTGTCCCAGCGGATTAGCCGTATTTTTGTGTGTCCATTACACACTCTTCATATTCTAACAAAAAACATTGTTGTTGTAAAGCCATGTCTCGCAACTTTTTTGATGAATTTTTAATAAAAAATACTTAATTTTAAAAGCAGAGTTTAGTCATTACCCAAAATCTGCTGATAAATCATTTAAAATGTCAGAACTTCTTGTCCGCCGTAGATAGAATGTTTTCGATTAACGCTGTAAGCAAAAATCATAACCACAACAAAATATGGTAAATTAGCAAAACCAAATACTTCACCACCAATAAAAATAGGGGCTATAAATGTATTGGTTGCACTACCAAATACGCTGATATAACCAGCTGCAGCGACAAATTCAACAGGCAAGCCAAAAAGATTTGCCAAAACAACTCCAAGAGATGCACCAATCGCAAAGAGTGGTGTCACTTCGCCACCTTGAAAACCAATAGCCAAAGTCGCTACCGTTAAAAGCAATTTGAGCAACCAATCGTAGAGATAAATTTCTTTGCCTGCAAAGCTTGCTTCAATCAAATTTGTTCCCAAACCTGAATAACGTCCATGATAGCATATCAAAAAAATCAGACTTAATAAGATACCACCAAATAGGATACGGTAATAAGGATTATCCATGACATCTTTAGCTTTTTCTTTAGCAATAGCCAACAATTTTGCAAAAAGATTTCCAACGAAGCCAAAGATAATACCTAGTACAGCTAATTTGCAAAAAGTCATCACATCAAGCGTCAAATATGCACTCACTAGGTGAGAAAATTTTTCCAATCCCAATGAGTGGGAAGTCGCACTTGCTACAAAAGAAGCGACAGTCATCGGAAGCAAAGCTTGTAATTGCAATTTGCCAAGTACCAAAATCTCTAATGCAAAGAACACGGCTGCTATGGGCGTTTGGAAAAGCCCTGCAAAACCAGCTGCCATACCTGTAACCAGAAAAAGGCGCGAGTTATTTTCAAAATCAAAGAAGCGACTAAAACCATGAGCAATCGCCGCCCCTAGTTGAACCGCTACGCCTTCTCGTCCAGCACTACCTCCAAAAAGGTGTGTCAACCATGTTGCCAAAGTGACTAGAGGAACCAAAATAAGCGGAATTTCCTTTTCTTGGCTTTGACCAACCGCAAAAACTAAGCCCATTCCTTTGCTTGCTCGCTCATCTGCCTTTTGATAAAGAAAAACAATTAAAAGCCCAATAATTCCTAAAAATGGGATAAGATAGTTGAAATGCTCTGTTCGAAAATCGCTAAGAAAAAGTAACACGCGACCAAATACAGTATCAACAAAACCAACCAAAAGCCCGATAACAATGCTAACCAGCACTAATTTTAGCAAGTTCAGATAAGAATAATCTTCATTGTCTTTCAGTTTCTTTATCATCTTCTCATACCTCTCAAGCTAAATCATTATCGAGTTGTTTTGCTTGGTAGTCACGTGAATTTTTCATGATATCTGCAAATGTGTTAACAATCGTTTGTTCAAACGCTTTATCTTCGACACGACTTGCTGCCTTTTGAAGCACTGCGTCTTCACGGTTAGTATCTAAAATAGGTTTTCCAGTAGCTCTCTTATAAGCTGCTACTTGAGACACTAGAGCCATACGTTTTTCCAGAAGGGCTACTAACTCTTGGTCTACTTGATCGATTTCTTGACGGATAACATTCAAATCTTTTACTGACATTTTTCCATATCCTTATCTTTTTTATTTCTACTATAAAGATGACTTATTCTTTTTTCGTTTAAAATAAGTTCCTATTAAACTGATGGCAATAAAAATAACAAGCAGTACAATAATCAGTCTTAAATTTCCCGCAACAACCGCATCTCCACCTAAAGCATACAATAAACTACTCGGTGCTACTCCGATTGTAACGTAGAGAAACCACCTGCGCCAAGGCAATTTGATTTTTGCCACGTGATAATTGATGAGTAGGGTTGGAATCACAGGAATCATGTAACCTAGCATAATACCCAGTTCTTGATTTTCAACAGCATCGATGACATTTTTGAATCCTGCAAAATATTTTTTCAACTTGATATCATTGTCCTTTAAATCAATCATTTTCAGAATTCTAACAAAGATAAAATTGCCAAGGATATTTGCTGAGAGATTCATCAAAAAGCCAATAGCAGGGCCATAAATCAAGCCATTAAAGATAGCAAAAATCGCATTCGACATAAAAGGAATGGCTGCTGTTAAAGCTGTCAAAAATAGCAAAATAGTGATATTCATCAGATTTTTTGTTCGCAACTGCATCAAAAACTGTGTTAGAGTTGTTTTCGAACTAGATTGCCAAAAAGCGGCAATCAGTTGCCAGTGCCTGATGACATAAATCATAAAATAGCCACAAATACTAAGCAAACCAAGAATCACTAATAACTTGCGTAGCTGACCATATTTGTACTCATGTTTTTTCATATTACTTCCATTATAAAGAAAACTTTTTCACTTGACAAGATGAGTGTAGAAGGCTTTTTGAACATGTTAGCTAAAATGATTAAGGCATCTTATTTGATTAACCAACTGAACCTTCCATGCTCATGGTAATCAGACTGTTTAATTCAACAGCGTATTCCATTGGCAATTCTTTCGTAGTTAGCTCCATAAAGCCGTTGACAATCATTGCTGTTGCTTCTTCTGAAATACCTCGACTCATCATGCAGTACAACTGGTCCTCAGATACTTTAGAAACTTTAGCTTCATGTTCCAAAGCCACATTTGAATTGTATCTGAACTTGATAAATCATCCATAAGAATCGTATCACATTCAATGTGGGATTTTGAGCCACCGCTATTTTTGCCAAAATAAACAGAACCACAATAATCTGTCTTACCACCGTCTTTGGCAACTGATTTAGAAATCAAGGTTGAAGAAGTGTGTGGAGCATTGTGATGTACCTTACAACCCGCATCCAGATGTTGTCCATAATTTGCAAATGCCATAGATAGAACTGATGTTCGGACGTGTGGCCCGTTTAAGATAGAACATGGGTATTTCATGTTTACCTTACTTCCGAGGTTACCGTCAATCCATTCTAACATACCGTTTTCTTCAACTGTCCCACGTTCGGTAACAAGATTATAGATATTGTCAGACCAGTTTTGAATGGTTGTGTAGCAGAAACTTGCATCACGTTTAACGATAATTTCAACCGTTGCCGCATGCAGACTATTGGTTGTGTAATTTGGCGCAGTACAGCCTTCGATGTATTGAATAGAGGCACCTTCATCTACGATAATCAAACTACGTTCAAATTGCCCAGCGTTTTCACCATTAATGCGGAAAGAGGTTTGAACAGGAATGTCACATTGCACACCTTTAGGAACGTAAATAAAGGTTCCGCCTGACCAAACAGCACCGTTTAAAGCAGCAAATTTATGCTCGCTATTAGAGACGATTTTCCCAAAATATTTTTTGAAAAGGTCAGGGTATTCTTGCAAGGCTGTGTCTGTATCTGTAAAGATAATACCTTGCTTCTTAAATTCATCTTTCATATTGTGCTAAACCACTTCAGATTCATACTGTGCTACTGCACCTGACAAAAATTGGCGTTCCGCTTCTGGAATTCCAAGACGTTCAAAGGTCTGCTTGATTTTGTCAGGAACATCATCCCAGTTATTGGCACGACGGTCGGATAACTTTTGAAAATAAATGACATCATCAAAATCAATTCCAGAAAGGTTCGGACCCCAATCAGGCATTGGGAGTTTATGGAACAGCTCCAAACTTTTTAAGCGATACTCGAGCATCCAATCAGGCTCATTTTTCACCTTTGATATATTGCGTACGATTTCCTCTGTCAACCCCTTACCTGTGGAATAGGTCGGATTGACATCATCGTGAAAACCGTAATCGTATTCTCTATTTTTTGCCATATAAAACCTCATTTCTAAACAAGACTTCGTCCTTATATAACCAACTAAAGCTTTCTTTATCAGTCAAACTCTGCAAAGAGAGAAAATTACTTAAATTGCTGCAAAACGCTTCAAAATTCAGTAACATCAAAGCCTTGCTATTTTAATTATTATACCTTCTTTGGCAAAGATTTTTACATAAAAAGTATTAAAATACAGCTTTTTAACATAAAAATAACTTTTATCAGCATTTAGGCAACAAAAAAAGAGGTTGAACCTCTTTTTGATTAATTTACTTTTTCAGAAATTGTTTCTGCAAAAGCTTCCAATTTTTGAATATCTTCATCATCAGCTGACAAATCAACCTTGATAGAATCAGCACCTTTTGTAGCACCAGTTAATGCAAATTGAGCTTCAAATTCATCAACTGCTTTACAGAAATAATCATAGAAAGTATCACCAGAACCAACAACACCAAAGATTTTATCTGACAAATCAACGTCGGCAAGATCTTCGTAGAAATCAACGATTTCGTCTGGCAATTCACCATCGCCATAAGTGTATGATGCTACGATAGCAACATCAGCGTCTTCAAAATCAGCTGCATCAACAGTTGTGCATTCGTCAACTTCGACAGTGTGTCCAAGTTCTTCAAATTTATTTCCTACAATGTCAGCAAGTTCTTCAGTGTTTCCTGTCATGCTGGCATAGACAATCTTAACTAAAGCCATAGTTTCCTCCAAACATAAATTACCACCATTGTAGCATATTTTTACAGAAATGTTTCATATAAATTGTCTATTTTTGATAATAATTCAGCTTTTTGGGCTTCATTTGTGAAAGAAGCTTGGATAGCATTTTTATTAAAGGCTAGAAAATCAGCTACACTTAACCCAAAGTGTTTGACAAAAAGAGCATATTCTTTGGTTAAATTGGTATCAGAAACTGTTCGGTTATCCGTATTAATCGTAATTTTAGCGCCAGCATTTTTTAAAGCTAGAAATGGAAATTCATCCAATGATTTAGCGGCGTTTGTCTGTAAATTACTTGTTAAACATAGCTCTGCTGTAACGCCCTTTTCGATGAACCCTTGAATTAATTCAGGCTGATTGTAAATAGCTGTACTATGCCCGATGCGCTTAATATCAAGGGCGATAGAGTCTGCAATATAATGCGCACAGCCACATTCTCCAGCATGAAAAGTCATTGGAAGTCCTAGCGCTTGTGTTTCTTTAATCAAATCTACCAATTGAGCAGGGGGAAATTCCAATTCATTTCCCGCGAAGTCAAAACCAACCAAACCTTTTTCAGCTAACTCAACAACATGTTCAAAAATATCTCGCATCACTTCTTTTGGCGACTGCTTCATGCCACAGACGAGCACTTTAGCGACAATGCCAAAGTCTTCTTCAGCTTGCTTGAGCCCAGCAAGCACTGCTTCTACCGTCTCAGAAGCACTCAAGCCCTCATCCGTTTACAATTCAGGCGCAAAACGAATTTCAGTATAAATCACGTTTTCTTGTGCTACTTGTCTTGCAACGTCATAAGCTGCCAAATGTAGGCTTCTTCGGTCTGTAAAAGTGGACGAATAAAATCAAAAGTTTTGAGAAATTATTTTATAGAATCCACATAAAAAATGCCCTATAAAATCGTTCTAAGTCAGAAAAAAAGTTATCGCTTTGGGAAATTTTTCTTCCCAAGATTTCAAGTCGTATTCGACTTGATTTAGTTGTCGTTTTATTTCCGGTAAAAGTTTTTCTGGTATTCGTTGAAGTTTTAGAGCAACACGAAAAATTGAATCAAAAAAGGTAATCTCCGTGATATAAGTTATCATGTTTATCACCTCCACTAAAAACACAACAAAGAAAACTTAAAAGAAACCAAATTTTAAAAGCGCTTCAAATAGTCGTACTCGTTATCCTGCATACAAAAAAGACGCCTACTATGTACTGACCCCAAAAAGTTGGACAAAAAATATTAGTGAAAGGATTTAGTTCTGTATTGCACAGGACTAAGTCCT
>CAKPVT010000035.1 GCA_934196125.1 uncultured Streptococcus sp.
GACTTAGTCCTGTGCAATACAGAACTAAATCCTTTCACTAATATTTTTTGTCCAACTTTTTGGGGTCAGTACAAATCCTTCCTTTCTTTTATTACATGATTCCGAAGAAGCGAGCGATGATACCAACGATGAACAATCCAATGATGATTGTGATTGGTGAAACTTTTTTCTTAAGCAACCACATACAGAAGAATGTGAGAAGAAGTCCCATCAAACCAGGAATCAATGAGTCTAATTGACCTTGAAGTGTATTAGTTTGTGTAGAAGTCAAGCTAAGTCCGCTAGCGACATCGCCAAGAATACCTTGAAGTTCAGTACCTGTTACGTTTCCTTTAGGGAATGCAATGTAAGCACCTTCTGACAATTGAGTTGCAGGAAGATTTACAGTAAATGTAATTGATACCCAACGTTCAACCAAGACAGCAAGGATGAACATACCAAGGATTGAAGCACCTTTAGTAATTTTTTGGATAATACCACCTGAAAGGTCTTTAGTGATTTCAGAACCAGCTTTGTAACCAAGCTCTTGAGTGTACCACAAGAATGCCATACGAATGATGTTCCATCCAAAGAAGAATAGGAGTGGACCAACAATGTTACCTGCCATAGCAAGTGAAGCACCAAGGGCACCAAGGATAGGACGAACAGTAAACCAGAAGACTGGGTCACCGACACCAGCAAGAGGCCCCATCATACCGATTTTAACCCCTTGGATAGCTGTATCATCAATTTCAGCACCATTTGCGCGTTCTTCTTCAAGGGCAAGTGTTACCCCCATGATAGGAGCAGCAACGTATGGGTGAGTATTGAAGAATTCCAAGTGACGTACAAGAGCAGCAGCTCGGTCTTCTTTCGATGTATAAAGTTTTTTGATGGCAGGGATTAAAGCATATGCCCAACCTAAGTTTTGCATACGTTCGTAGTTCCAAGATCCTTGAAGGAAAGTTGAACGCCACCAAACTTTTTGACGATCAGATTTTGATAATTGAAGTTTTTCAGTCATGTTTGTGCCCCTTTCTAGTAGTCTTCTAGGATATCGCCAATTGGGTCACCAGAACCTGAAGCAGTTCCGCCTCCATTTCCACCTTTTTCTGAAAGGTTAAGGTAGATAAAGGCAAGAGCAACACCGATTGTACCAAGTGCGATAAGAGTAAGATCAGAGACAGCTGCTATAGCAAAACCGATAGCGAAGAATGGCCACACTTCACTCGTAGCCATCATGTTGATAACCATAGCATAACCTACGGCAACAACCATACCACCACCGACAGCCATACCACCTGACAACCAGTCCGGCATAGCGTTAAGGATAGATTGTACTGCTGAAGTTGGTACTGCAAGAAGAAGTGCAGCAGGAACAGCAATACGAAGTCCTTGAAGGAATAGGGCAACTAAGTGAGTGCGTTCAACAGCAGCGATGTTTCCTTCTTTAGCGGCAGTGTCAGCACCGTGAACAAGGGCAACAGAAGCTGTACGAACAAGCATTGTAAGGAAAAGACCAGCAACAGCAAGAGGGATAGCAGTCGCAGTTGCAACAGCGATACCTTTAGTTGTGAAATCTCCACCTTTGACCATGATAATGGCAGCAGCTACTGAGGCAAGGGCAGCATCAGGCGCAACAGCGGCACCAATGTTAGCCCAACCAAGAGCGATCATTTGAAGTGAACCACCAAGGATGATACCTGCTTCAAGGTTACCAGTAACAAGACCGATAAGCGTGCAGGCAACTAGTGGTTGGTGAAATTGGAATTGGTCAAGGATACCTTCAAGCCCAGCGAAGAAGGCAACCACAACGACTAAAATCATAGAAATAACTGACATTATTCTAGTTCCTTTCGTTTATAAAAGTTTTCAATGTGCGATAGGTAAGCCAGAAACCACGGCTTACTAATTTGGATAAAAACAGGGCGTTGAGTTTGTGTCTATGATAATCGGTAATGTATAGAAACACTTACTTTTTATGTTAAACACAGCTCATATTATTGAACGTTTGCTTTTTTGATAAGATCAAACAAGTCTTTCTTAGAATCATTAGGGACTTTGCGTACGTCAAAGGTTACGCCAAGATCACGTAATTTTTCAAATGTGGCAACATCATCTTTATCCATAGATAAAACATTGTTAACCATTGTTTTACCTGTTGAGTGAGCCATTGAACCAACGTTAAGTTCTTTAATTGGCACACCGCCTTCGATAGCTTCAAGAGCTTCTTGAGGTGTTTCAAACAAGATAAGTGCATGTGTGTTACCAAAACGAGGATCTTTAGCTGATTCAATCAATTTCTTGATTGGAACAACGTTTGCTTTAACACCGTTTGGTGCAGCTTGTTTAATCAAACCTTTACGCAATTCGTCTTTAGAGACTGTATCAGAAGCAACGATGATACGATCTGCTTTAGACGCTGGTGTCCAGTTTGTTGCAACCTGTCCATGAAGAAGACGTGTGTCGATACGAGCGAGGTTAATTTTAAGTTTACCATCACCGATGACAGTTCCTTCTGGGATAGCACCTTGAGGTGCAGCTTGTGCAGCAGGCGCAGCAGCTTCTTCAGCTGGATTGAGTTCTTCAGGAAGTGCTTTAACACCGTCTTTAGACTCTTTAATGATATTTGCAACAACTTGTTCAACACCTGCATTAGCATCCATCATACGCTCTGTGTAGGCTTGGATAAGCATTGGCAAATTGAGACCTGTAATGATAGCCATCTTGCGGTCTGGATTTTCACCCATTACGCGACTAGCTTGGTTAAATGGAGAACCACTCCAAAGGTCAGCTAGTACGAGGATTTCATCATCAGCATCAAATTGTGCGATAGCATCGTTGAAGTGTGCATATAAATCATCTGGTCCTTCGCTTGGCATGAAAGTTACGACTTGAACTTTCTCTTGTTCGCCAAAAATCATAGAACCTGATTGATGAATACCTTCAGCAAATTTACCATGGCTGGCAATAATAATACCGATACCCATTCTTGTTCTTCCTCCTTTTAAATATTTTTCGTTGAAACAAAAAAGAATAATCTCCTTCCAAGCGAACTTGGCAATTCTTTTCCGTTTCAAGGAAATTTAAGAACAATATTATTGTAAAACGTTTCCAATAAAAAAGCAATAGCCTTTTGAGAAAAAGTAGCACAAATCATGAAAAATTTTCAGAAACGCGCAGGATAAGACGACTGAATTTGACAGAAAAATAGCATTTGTTCGGATACTGCCGATCAAAAAATGAAAATACTGTGAAAACGTTTTGAAAAGAATAAAAAAAGAAAAAACTTCCAAAAAGAAGTTTTTTCATAAATTTATAGAAAAATTTTTTCAAGTTCTTTGGCAACACCGTCTTCTTCATTAGAAAATTCAGTTTGTTTATCGGCAAATGGCAGAAGAATGTCACTTGCATTTTTCATAGCGTAGCCTGTTCCAGCAAATGATAACATCTTGGTGTCGTTATGTTCGTCGCCAAAAGCAATCAAGTTATCTTGAGAGATATTGAGTGCTTTTAGGAGATATTTCAAAGCGTAAGCTTTGTTGATGCCTTTTGGTGAAAATTCGAGAATGTTAAGCGGACCACCCCAAGAATCAATTTCGATTTCGTAATTGAAGTGTTTACGCATTTCGTCAGCAAGAGCGTATTTATCTTGGTGACGTGTTTGCATGAGAATGCCGTTCGGATTTTCAGTGATTTTTTGGATGTTCATTGACATTTTTTCAGTAATTTCTGGGACACCGAAAAGTTGAGGATTTACGCAATTGTGGTCTTGGGCGCTAATATAGAATTTTTTTCGGTATTCGCTGGCAATAAAATCCGCTTCAATGCTTTGTTGCATATCAAGAACATCAAGCAGGTATTGCTTGTCAATCGTAACGCTATGTTCCCATTCCCATTTTTTCTCGGGTAAATGTGTGAGCGAGCCATTGAAAGAAATCATCGGAGTTGATAATTCAAGGCGGCGATAGTGTTCAAGTGCCATACGATAAGGACGTCCAGTTGCAATAACGACCTTATGCCCTTTGTTTTGAATTTTTTTAATCGTTTCAACGGTATAATCTGAAATGGTATTGTCGTTGCGCAACAATGTACCATCTAAATCAAGTGCAATCATTTTCTTTGTCATAGCTGTTATTATAACAAAAAAGACTATTAAATTAAAAGAAAAGATTTCTATGCTATAATAGTAGTAATAAAAAATGAGGTTTTGGATTCATGTATAAAATTGTTTGGAGTCATTTATTTGCCCTAGGCATTATTTTGGGAGTTGTTTATTATCAGTCTAACATTGATGGCTTGATGAATGACGCCTTGTTTTCGTTGCTGACTTTGGAGATGGGATTTTTATTCTATTATTTTAAACACGTTTTGTTACGTGGCTTGGTTTTAATATTTTGGTGCTTTTTCTATCCTTATAATTTGAACGTTTTGTTTAGTGTGGCTGACACGTCTTGGGATACTGCCGCTTTATGGACATCAAATGGGATGAAATCTTTCATGCTTTATTTGGTAATTCTTGTATTTGCCTTGATTGCTGGAACATTGAGCATACGGTTGATTTTAAATGCATTTAAATTAAATCATTACATTCAAGTATTCTTTGTAATGGGAATTGCATTTTTTGCTAGTCTGATGTTTCAGATTTTACGAACATTGGGAATTACTTGGAAAGTGATTCTATCACAACACCTCAATATTTTTGAGCAGGTCTCAAAAGCTCTGACAACAATTAATATGCCTTTTATTCTAGGGCTAATGGTTGTGCAGGTGATGATGTTTGTTTTGTTGGATAATGATTAATTAAGCTAAGGAATTGTCCTTGGCTTTTATTTTTCAGTATTTTATTGCTTCATTCTTGTGGTTATGCTTACTTTGTTTGTTAGTTTTAAAGGGCTTTTTAAGCTCTTTTTAAGCTCTTTTTTGCTATAATGTCTGTTTAAAGAAAGGAGAAAAATATGGCTAAGAAAATTGTTTTTATTCATCTCTTTTTCGGGGTTATTGCTTTTGGCATTTACCATTATCATCTTGAAGGACCAGACCTTGTTTGGAATATGTTTTTAGCTTTGGTGGCTCTTGATTTTTCACTTGTTTCCTATTATACAAGTAAAAAAGTTGTAAGGGGATTAGGAGCTATTCTGTGGCTATTTTTTTATCCTAATACCTTCTACATGTTAACGGATATTGTTCATATGCAATTTACAAGTACAGTATTGTGGAACAAAACGAGTTTGATTTTGTATATGCTATATGTGTCTAGTATTTTGTTTGGTGTTCTTTGTGGGATTGAAAGTGTTAAAAATATTGTTCTTACTTTTAAACTAAAAAATTATTATTTACGGTTGCTTTTTATTGGTGTTTTGTCATTTATTTCAAGTTTTGCTATCCATATCGGACGTTACGCCCGCTTGAATTCTTGGGATATTTTCACACGTCCAAAAACCGTTATGAGTGCAATTCTAGATGTTGTTAGCTGGGATGCTGTTCATTTTGTGTTAGGGTTTACATTTATTCAGATTTTATGTCTGGTATTTCTTGACCGAGAAAATTTCAAATAAAGTTATTGAAAAGTGAACAATCTTTTGGTAAAATATGTAAGTCGTTCGGGAATGGAATAAAAAACGACTATTATTAACCTTATCAAAGGAGAAACCATTTTAAAATGGAAAAGTTTTTTAAACTTAAAGAACATGGTACAGATGTTCGTACAGAAGTAACTGCTGGTTTGACAACTTTCTTTGCAATGTCTTATATTTTGTTTGTCAATCCGTCAATCCTCTCACAAACAGGAATGCCTACACAGGGTGTGTTCCTTGCTACTGTTATTGGTGCTGTTGTTGGTACATTGATGATGGCTTTCTATGCTAATCTTCCATATGCACAAGCACCAGGTATGGGACTTAACGCATTCTTTACTTATACAGTTGTCTTTTCATTAGGATACACTTGGCAAGAAGCGTTAGCAATGGTATTCATTTGTGGACTTATTTCACTTGTTATTACAGTAACGAAAGTTCGTAAATTGATTATTGAGTCAATTCCTGCAACATTGAAATCAGCAATTTCAGCAGGTATTGGTATTTTCCTTGCTTACGTTGGTATTAAAAATGCTGGTTTCTTAAAATTCTCTGTTGATGCAGGCACATATACAGTATCTGGAACAGGTGCTGACAAAGGTCTTGCTTCAATTACAGCTAATGCTTCAGCTACACCAGGTTTGGTTGCTTTCAACACACCAACTGTTATCCTTGCATTGATTGGTCTTGCTATCACTATCTTCTTTATCGTTAAAGGTATGCGTGGTGGTGTTATTGTTTCAATCGCTGTAACAACTATTGTTGGTATTTTCATGGGTGTTGTTGACCTTGGTTCAATCAACTGGTCAGCAACTAACTTATCTGCTTCTATCAATGATTTGAAACAAATTTTTGGTGTTGCTCTTGGAAGTCAAGGTTTGGGGTCATTGTTCTCAGATGTTTCACGTATCCCAGGTGTTTTAATGGCAATTCTTGCTTTCTCATTGACAGATATCTTTGATACAATCGGTACACTTGTTGGTACTGGTGAAAAAGTTGGTATTGTTGCCACAACTGGTGAAAATAAAGAATCTAAATCACTTGACCGTGCCCTTTATTCTGATTTGGTTGGTACAACATTAGGCGCGATTGCAGGTACTTCAAACGTAACAACTTACGTTGAATCAGCAGCAGGTATCGGTGCTGGTGGTCGTACTGGTTTGACTGCTCTTGTTGTAGCTGTTCTCTTTGCTATTTCAAGCTTCTTTAGTCCAATTGTTTCAATCGTTCCTACACAAGCAACAGCACCTATCCTTATCATCGTTGGTGTAATGATGCTTTCAAACCTTAAAAACGTGAAATGGGATGATTTGAGTGAAGCTATTCCAGCTTTCTTCACATCAATTTTTATGGGATTCAGTTATAGCATTACTTACGGTATCGCAGCTGGATTTATCACTTACACATTAGTTAAAATTGTGAAAGGTCAAGCTAAAGATGTTCACCTTGTTATGTGGATTTTGGACTTCTTGTTCATTCTTAACTTTGTTTGCTTGGCAATTTTGTAAAAGATATAGTTTTAGACGAAAGTTGGAGGAGAAATTCCTCCAGCTTTTTTTAATCCTTTTTAGGCGGTATTGAGTAGCTGTTTTAAGGTGTTTGGAGGATTAGAATTTTGAAATTTTATAATGAAAATAGGAGAAAAGTCGGACGAGACTTGGAAGAGTTCCAGTTTTTTGATATAATAGTTCCATGTTTTATAGTCACAATGAAGATGAGTTGATTGCTTATGGAAATCGGCTCGGTCAAAAATTACAGGCAGGAGATATTCTTGTTTTAACAGGAAATCTTGGTGCTGGTAAGACAACCTTAACCAAGGGAATCGCTAAGGGACTTGATATTCACCAGATGATTAAGAGTCCAACATACACGATTGTTCGAGAATACGAAGGACGTTTACCACTTTATCATTTAGATGTTTATCGTATCGGAAATGATCCTGATTCTATCGATTTAGATGATTTTTTGTATGGTGATGGCGTAACTGTGATTGAGTGGGGTGTGCTTCTTGAGACTGACTTGCTTGGTGATTATCTAGAGGTTGTTATTACGCCGTCAGGAGATGGGCGTGAAATAACACTACATGCTAACGGTTCACGGAGTCAAACGCTTTTGGAGGCGATTGAACGTGGCTGAGCAGGAAGTTATCATTGAGGAAGAGCAGCCTTCAGATGCTGAAGCTTTGATTGATTTACTCAAACAAGTAAATGCAGAAACAGGTTTTATCATTTTAGAGAAGAACTTATCTCTTGATGATATGCAGACTTTTTTACGAACACGTGCAGAAGTCTTAAATGAAATTTGTTTGGTTGTTAGAGTTGGGTCTGATCTTGCGGGAGTGCTTAATATTGTTAGCACGAACTCACCACAAACTAATCATATTGGAGATATTTTCATTGCATTGCAAGAAAAATATTGGGGATATGGGCTTGGCTCGCTTTTGATGGAAATTGCTCTTGATTGGGCAGAGCAAACGCCAATGATTCGTCGTTTGGAGTTAACGGTTCAAGCTAGAAATAGTAGAGCTGTTCACCTTTATGAAAAGTTCGGTTTTAAGATTGAAGCTACGAAAGAACGTGGCGCAAAAACTAAAGATGGAGAATTTCTTGACGTCTACTTGATGAGTAGGTTGATAGACTAAAAGTAAACAAATGAAACTTGGGAAAAAAATTCTGCTAATGATAGCAGCAATCTTTGTAACAACAATTGTTGCCTTAGGCGTTTATATCACAACAGCTTACAATTTCTCAACAAGTGAGCTTTCAAAAACGTTTAAAGACTATAAGACGTCTGATTCTAGTAGTAATGCT
Source organism: uncultured Streptococcus sp. (assembly GCA_934196125.1). Classification (GTDB taxonomy): domain Bacteria; phylum Bacillota; class Bacilli; order Lactobacillales; family Streptococcaceae; genus Streptococcus. Next base: position 8,366 of record CAKPVT010000035.1, read on the forward strand.
ATTGAGCAAACGAAACCTATCTCAATCCTTTTAATGGGGGTTGATACGGGAGATTCAGAACGTACGTCAACATGGGAAGGTAACAGTGACTCTATGATTTTGGTGACCGTTAATCCTGAAACAAAAGAAACAACGATGACCAGTTTAGAACGTGACGTTTTAGTAACACTTACTGGACCAGAAGATAATGATATGAATGGCGTTGAAGCTAAATTGAATGCCGCATATGCTTCTGGTGGTGCGCAAATGGCTATCATGACGGTGCAAAGTTTATTGGACATTACTATTGATTATTATGTCCAAATCAACATGCAGGGTTTGGTAGATTTAGTTGATGCTGTTGGTGGTATTACGGTAACCAATAACTTTGATTTTGCTATTTCAATTGCTGAAAATGAGCCTGAATACACAGCGACAGTTGAACCTGGTACTCATAAGATTAATGGTGAGCAAGCTTTGGTTTACGCACGTATGCGTTATGATGACCCAGAAGGTGACTATGGACGTCAAAAACGTCAACGTGAAGTTATTCAAAAAGTCTTGAAGAAAATTTTAGCACTTGATAGTGTAAGCTCATATAAGAAAATTCTTTCGGCTATCAGTAGCAACATGCAAACAAATATTGAAATTTCATCTAGCACAATCCCAAACTTGCTTGGTTATACAGATGCTCTGAGCAACATTGAAACTTATCAACTTCAAGGTGAGGATGCGACGATTAATGGTACGTCATATCAGATTGTCACATCAGACCACTTACTTGAAATCCAGAATAACATCAAGAAACAACTTGGTTTAGATGAAAGCACAACCTTACAAACGACAGCTGTTCTTTATGAGGACCTTTATGGTAGTGGAACATCAAGTTCTTATGATAGTGGCTATGGTGATTATAGTAGTTCTAGCGGCTATGACAGTGGTTACAGTGATTACAATAGTGGTGGCTATAGCGACTATAGCACAGATACTTATTCTGATTACAGTGCTTATTCATATTAAGATAATAGAAGCTGAGATGACATCTCAGCTTCTTTAATTTGAAAAAATTGGTCTGATTAGTTGCCTTATCAGTGGGTATTATAAAACCACCAAGCCTTTTAGCTTGGTGGTTGTTGCTTAGTTTTCTTCTTGATATTTTGCTAGCGTTGCTTTGATTTGCTCTAAACGGCTATTGGTTTCTTGTTCAAAAAGGCGACGTTTGTAATCCAAATCTTGTCTGATTGTTTGAAGTGTTGGAAGCTGGTTGTTAATGTCGTCAATGCTGCGACGAATTTTTGCGATGTCAGTTGAAATTCTTTCGCTAATGTCATCAGCTTCTGCGAATTCTGCTTTGAATTGGTAGCGGTTTTTATAGACGTGATAAGCTGCATATCCTGCGAAACCAGCCACACCGAGTGTGATAAGATGTCTTAATTTCATGCTTTTACCTCTTGAGAGATTTGCTCTGCTAATTTACCAAGCGCTTCAAAGTCAGGTTCGTGTTCTGTGAAGGCAAATGTGACTTCGTCGTTAGTATCATAACGTGGGATGAGGTGGACGTGTGCATGGAAAACAGTTTGTCCAGCGACTTCTTCGTTGTTATTAAGAATATTCATGCCGACAGCACCAGTAGCTTTTTGGACGGCACGTGCGACTTTTGGTAAACGAGCAAAGAGTGTTTCTGATGTTCCTTGAGACATGGCAAGAACATTGCGGACGTGCTCTTTTGGAATTAATAGAGTATGTCCTTTAGTTGTTTGTGAAATGTCTAAAAAAGCAAGTGCTTGGTCATCTTCATAGACTTTTGATGACGGAATGTCACCAGCGATAATTTTACAAAAGATACAATTTTCCATTTGAATCACCTATAATCCTTTGAATTTTGTTATAATTATTATATCAAAAATTTGTGGGTATCTTATGTTAAAAATTGAAAATGTAACTGGGGGATACATTAACATCCCTGTCTTAAAAAATATTTCTTTTGAAGTTGGTGACGGTGAGCTTATTGGCTTAATTGGTTTGAATGGGGCTGGTAAGTCAACGACAATCAATGAAATTATCGGACTTTTAACGCCATATCAAGGGCAAATTTTGATTGATGGTTTGACTTTGGCGCAGAATCAGGCAGAATATCGTAAGAAAATCGGATTTATCCCAGAAACGCCAAGTTTATATGAAGAACTGACTTTACGTGAACATTTAGAAACGGTTGCAATGGCTTATGACCTTAATTATGATGAGGCGATGGCGCGTGCGACAGAATTGTTGGAACTTTTCCGTTTATCTGATAAATTAGAGTGGTTTCCGATTAATTTCTCTAAAGGGATGAAGCAGAAGGTCATGATTATTTGTGCCTTTATGGTTAATCCAAGTTTGTTTATTGTTGATGAACCCTTTTTGGGATTGGACCCATTAGCGATTTCTGATTTGACAGAATTATTGGCGCAAGAAAAGGCAAAAGGAAAAGCGATTTTGATGTCAACACACGTTTTGGATGCTGCTGAAAAGATGTGTGACCGTTTTGTGATTTTGCACCAAGGGCAAATTCGTGCGACTGGTACATTAGCAGAGCTACGTGAAGCTTTTGGTGATGAGGCAGCGACGCTTAACGATATTTATATGTCATTGACTAAAGAGGTGTGATATGAAAGAAGTTTTTCAAAAGCGCCGTAGTGCTTTTTTAGAGCAATGCTTAAAGTATCTTCGTTATGTCTTTAATGACCATTTTGTGCTAGTCTTGGTTTTCTTAACAGGTTTTCTGATGGTTCAATACAGCCAGCTGTTACATCAGTTTCCAAGTCAAACAGTCGTTATTGACGTGATTTTGGTCTTGGTTATCCTTGTTTTGCTTAGCCTTGGGAAGATTGCGACTTATTTGGAAGCACCTGATAAATTGTTCTATTTGCCAAAAGAAATTGAGATTTTACAATGGCTATCGCAGGCAAGACGTCGTGCTTTTGTGATTTGGACGATCGTGCAAACGGTAATTCTTGTCTTATTAGCTCCTATCTTCTTTAAACTAGGTTTTTCAACGGTTACCTTTGGCATTTTATTGCTTGCTTTAGCGGTTGTGAAATGGCTTGTAATGAAAGAAAAAAGCAAGGTATTCTTTTCTCAAGGAAAATTTTCATGGGATGCTGCCATTTCTTATGAAGCAAAACGTCGTCAAGGAGTGCTTAAATTCTTTTCACTTTTCACAACGGTTAAGGGAATTTCAGCTAGTGTGAAACGTCGTTCGTACTTGGATGGTTTGCTTGGTTTGGTCAAAAAAACACATGCCAAAACATGGTCAAATTTATACCTACGTGCGTTTTTACGGAGTTCAGATTATTTTGCTTTAACCTTGCGATTACTCGCATTAAGCTTGCTTGCACTTATCTTTATTTCCAATCGCTTGGTAGCAGTTGGTTTGGCTTTGGTCTTTAATTATTTATTACTTTTTCAATTATTAACCCTATCCCAACATTTTGATTATCAATATTTGACCAATCTTTATTCAATTTCTGAAAAGCAAAAGGCGGCTAATTTAAAGACATTTTTGAAAAAATTATCGTATTTACTGGGATTTTGGGAGTTGTTATTAACGTTTTCTTGGCAAGCAGCGGGCCTGTTGATTTTGGTGACGGTTATTATTACAGAATGGTATCTTCCATACAAAATCAATAAGATGATTGACTAAGCGCTGTAAAACAAGTAAAATAGGAGTAAACAAACGATTCACGAAAGAAAAGGAGGGCGGACAGGTGACAGTATCGGATCAAGAATTGACAATGACTCCCTTACAAGGTAAGAGTGGTAAAGCCTTTATTGGTCAATATCCAAACGGTGAGAAAATCTTTATTAAATTGAATACGACACCGATTTTGCCTGCACTTGCTAAAGAACAAATTGCACCACAATTATTGTGGGTACGTCGAACTGGCAATGGTGATACAATGAGTGCTCAAGAGTGGCTTGATGGTAGAAATTTGACAAAAGAGGATATGGGGAGTAAACAAATTGTCCATATTCTTTTGCGTTTGCACAAATCACGCCCACTAGTTAATCAGCTGTTACAGTTGAACCATAAAATTGAAAACCCTTATGATTTGTTGGTGGATTGGGAAAAAAATGCCCCACTTCAAATTCAAGAAAATACTTATCTGCAAAGTATCGTCAAAGAATTAAAACGCAATTTACCAGAGTTTCGTTCAGAAGTTGCAACGATTGTGCATGGTGATATTAAACATAGCAACTGGGTCATTACGACTAGTGGTATGATTTACCTTGTTGATTGGGATTCTGTGCGATTGACAGATAGAATGTATGATGTAGCCTTTCTTTTGAGCCATTACATTCCATATTCACGTTGGCATGAGTGGTTAAATTATTATGGTTACAAGGATAATGAGAAAGTACGCCAAAAAATTGTTTGGTACGGACAATTCTCATATCTTTCACAAATTTTAAACTGTTTTGCTAAGCGTGACATGGAGCACGTGAATCAAGAAATTTATGATTTACGAAAATTTAGGGAGTTAGTTAGTAAAAAGAAATAATGCGAGTTAGAAAACGTAAGGGTGCTGAGGAGCGCTTAGAAAATAACCCACACTATGTTATTTTAAATCCAGAAGAAGCCAAAGGACGTTGGCGCGAAGTATTTGGTAATGATAATCCAATCCACATTGAAGTAGGTTCAGGAAAAGGAACTTTCATTACTGGAATGGCTTTGCAAAATCCAGATATTAACTATATCGGAATTGACATTCAAGTATCTGTGCTTAGCTATGCTTTAGATAAAGTGTTAGATAGTCAAGCACCGAATGTTCGTTTGTTGTTAGGTGATGGCTCTGATTTGACAAATTATTTTGCAGATGGTGAGATTGATTTAATGTATTTGAATTTTTCAGATCCATGGCCGAAAAAACGTCATGAAAAACGCCGTTTAACTTATAAGACATTCTTGGATACTTACCGTCAAATTTTACCAGAACAAGGTGAAATTCATTTCAAAACGGATAACCGTGGTTTGTTTGAATACAGTTTGGCAAGTTTCTCACAATATGGCATGATTTTAAAACAAGTTTGGTTAGATTTGCATGCTAGTGATTTTGAGGGAAATGTCATGACTGAATATGAGGAAAAATTTTCTCAAAAAGGACAAGCCATTTACCGTGTTGAAGCACAATTTTAGTAATTAGTGGACTGGTTGAAGAAGCGGTTATCTAAGCTTCTTTCGGAGAGGTCGCATAGTGGTCGAGTGCGCACGCTTGGAAAGCGTGTAGTCCAATTGGGCTCGGGGGTTCGAATCCCCTCCTCTCCTTACAAAATTGAGCGGAAGTTGAAAAAAGCTATTTCTGAAGCCCCCAAAGTTATCAAAGGAGGCAAGCCGTTCAAACAGAGATTAGATTTCTCTTCATGAGTATGAATCTAACAAAATTGGTTAAGAATCTAGCCTTAAGAACGTTAAACACTCAAAAACCACACAGTGATTTTATCATCTTGATTGTTTTCAAGACTGAAATCGTTGTTTGGTTTTATTTTAAAGCTAGTTTTTGCCCAACCTCATTTTTATGGAAAAAATTAAAACATGCACATATAAAAATAAGGCTGTTATTTATGACAAAAAAACGGTTGTTTATGACAAAAAGTTATCAAGGTAAGTGTCTAGAGTTTTGGGAAATGAAAAATAAATAGAGAAAACCTAGGAGGAACAGAGAAATCTGTTCCTCCTTTTTCTGTTTCTAAATCAAAACGAAAGGACACAAAACAATGGCTGATGAATTAGAACTCGTGATGGATATTGAAACATTAGAAATTTTTGAAGTCAAATCTTCTGATGACAACAGTAAGGATGATTTAGCATCATCAGAAGAAGTAGTAGAAGAGCAAGTATTAACTTTAAAATCCTATCACACTAATGTTGTTCAGTTGACCTTATTTGATACTGTTAACCCAGCTAGTCTTCATTCCTCTTAATACGGAATTAAGAAAAAATAGGAATACATAAATGTCAGGGGGAATAATGTACCATAGACTAAAAGAACTACGAAAAGACAAAGGATTAACTCAGGCTGATCTAGCTAAAGTCATCAATACTAATCAATCTCAATACGGAAAATATGAAAACGGAAAAACTAATCTTAGCATAGAAAATTCTAAAATATTAGCTGATTTTTTCGGTGTATCTATCCCTTACTTACTAGGACTTGATGATAATCCTAATCTCGTAGACCCATTTAAAAAAGTACCAAACCGAATTGGAGAATTGATTGATACAAGTAACAAAACACTCAAAGAAATTAGTCAGGAAATTAATATCAATTACGAAACTTTATCAGCGTATAAACGACAAGTTAGATACCCTAAAAAAGAAAACGCCAAAATCCTTGCGGACTACTTCGGTGTATCTATCCCTTACTTACTAGGACTTGATAATGTTTTTGAAAAACCACCAACAAAAATGAATACACGAATTCCATATCTAGTTGCTTTAAGCGGTAAAACACTGAAAAAAATTAGCAAAGAAACTGGAATAGCTTACCCAACATTAACAAGCTATAACCAAGGCATACGTAACCCCAAGAATAACAATGCAGTTATTCTTGCAAAATATTTTGGAGTATCAGTTCCTTACTTACTAGGACGTGATGATACACCAACACTAGTAAATCCAAGGGATACTATTCCAGCAAAATGGATTCAAGAGCTTTTTTCTATCAGTCACAAAAAATCTGAACTGCTACAGGAATATATGGAGCTAGATAAGAAGGAAAAAGCTATTCTTAAACAGATAATGGAGAACTTAAATGCAACATGATTTAAAATGCCATCCAGACTATTTTTAAACACTTTGGACTGTTCTAAAAGATCAAAAATAAGATTTAGTATTGAAATACTAAGATACAAAAGAAAGGACAAGATATGACACCGATTGCTAAGTTAACTCAAAATTTACTTGTTGTTGACCTCAGAGTTTTTGAAGGGGTGAGATAATGATTGGATTAGAACAATTTTCAGCAATTACGCTAGAGCAGATGCAGACATCTGAACGCTTTTTTCCGATGGCTTGGGTGCTGTGGGAGGATACTCATTATCAAAAGCTTAAGTCAGACTGCAAGGTATTGTATAGCATGATGAAAAATCGTTTAGAACTCTCTGCTAAAAATGGCTGGGTAGACGAGGCAGGTCGTGTTTATATTGAATTTTCCAATGCAGAAATCCAACGGTATTTTAACTGCTCCAAACCGACGGCAATCAAACTGAAAAAAGATCTGTCAGACTATGGCTTAATTTATGAGTATAGTCAATTCTCAAATGCCGATGGTCAATTGGCTAACCGTATTTACATTGGTCAAGTCATGACTTATGATGCTGAAAAGTACAAGCAAGAACGCTTGGAACGTCAAGAAAAAGCCTTTCAAAAACGAATCGAAAAACGTCAGAACAGACCCCGTAAAAATAATTTACGGGGGGTGTCAAAAGATTTAACGGGTGCGGTTAACGATTTTGACCCAAATTATAAAGACTCTAGTAAAACTGATTCTAGTAAAAATAATTATAGTTCTAGAAAGGCTGAGCAAAATTCTGACGAATTTTCTCAACCTGCTAGAGCTGATAGTCACTCTTCCCAAAAACAATCGGTTAAGTACGTTCCACCTAAATATTACTCATTGCTAAATGTCATTGCAGATCGCTATAATGCAAAATTTACCCAGTATGATCTCTTTACAGGAGAATTCCAGAATTATAGCTTAACGCATCGTCAGAAAATGCTTATCGGACAATATTTAGCCGATGGCTATGTTACCAGTCAAGAAATGCTTGATTTGATTGAAAACCACGTCCCCGTTGATTGTGAAAGTCCATTGGCTTACCTCTTGAAATCTTTAGAAAACTTAAAACAAGAACGACTGTATGAGCAAAAAGAAATCGCACATCGCAATGCCGAAAATTATTATGCGAGGCGCCAACAGGAGGTTACAACATGAGTAACAAAGCATTTATCGCCATTCCAAAATCTTTTTGAAAAATAAAGGGGAAATAAATCTATCAAAACATGAATGCTTGACCTAGGCAGGTCACTAAACTACCTCTGTTCTTTGATAACTGAATAGCCACCACTGCCCTGATTAGCAGTGATCTAAGCATA
>CAKPVT010000036.1 GCA_934196125.1 uncultured Streptococcus sp.
TCTTCGTAACTCAATTTCATACAAAAACACCCCAAAAGTTAGATTTTTTCTGTCCAACTTTTGGGGTGCAGTTCAAGTTGACAAGGTCTTTTTTTATTTTTAAAATATAGCTATGAAAATCAAACAGACACGAAATACATTATCAGACACATATCTAGACGCTGTCAGAATCCGACAATTAGTCTTTGTTAAGGGACAAGGCGTGCCAATGTCGCTTGAAGTCGACGAGAACGAGGCTTATTGCCTTCATTTTGTCCTTTATGATGAGAAAGGTCAAGCAGCCGCTACCTGCCGTATTTTGCCAAATAAAGGCCATAGTGAAGCGACACTACAACGCATGGCGGTACTCCCAGCATATCAAGGACAAAATCTTGGAAAACTTCTCTTAGATGATGTGATTCAATTCTGTCAAAAACAAGGCTTTAAACGCATGGTATTACACGCGCAATTAACAGCAAAAGGTTTCTACGACAAGCTTGGCTTTACTTGCTTCGGCGAAGAATTTGAAGAAGCTGGTATCATGCACATCAGTATGGAAAAATCATTATAAAACTCTTTAACGGCTTACTGGCTTAGATTCTTTATATTAGGCAAATTTGCAATTTGGCATAACAAAAGCGAGGCTGAAACAAAAGTGCCCAACCTCGCTATTTATATAACTGTAATAAGCAAAATGCAGTGGTTTGGACTTCAAGAATCTGGAAATCAATTGTTGAAGGTCGCTGTCAAGAAATTTAAAAACAGAAATTGCCAACTTTTCAACTTAGAGTTTCCCATGCGCAATTGATTAGGCATTTTTTAATACATGCTTTGCAAGCTAGATTTCCAAATCTCAAACAATATTTTCAACTATTTAAGCAATCACCACTGAATAGGTTCTAATACGCTGATAGACCAGCTTTTACAACCCTTTTAAAGTTATTCTTTTCCTCTTAGGCGTCGGAAAGTTACTTTAATAGCATCTGCGATGTCATTTCCTTGTTCTTTGAGATGATTTAGACGACGTTCGTTCAAATCTTCTTGAACTTTATCGTACAATTCATCTTGAACTTGTCCTGCAAGCTCAACTTCACGTGCGAGAGCAAGGGCATCCCAACGCATAATATTCGTTTTATAAGGAGTAAAGACATGGTTTAAAATACTTTCATCTTCTTCGTGAACTAGAGCAATAACGGCAACATCACCATCAAGCAATTTTGTTGTCACTTCTTCAATCAAGCTATTGTCAGTCGCATCAGTCATGCTTCCACTTGCTGCACCAGCAAGACTACCGATACCATAACCAATAATAACACCGATAGGACCGCTCAAAATGCCCAACAGACCGCCGATAATACCGCCAACAGTTGCATAATCACGACTAGCATCATCAAAGTCAATAGAATCTTTGATAGTGATTTTACCATCTTCATTTTTCACCAATGCAATCTGTGCAATTTGCGTATCATTATCCTGCTTGAATGATTTTAGTTCTGAAAAAGCTTGGTAGGCTTCGCTTTCAACATCAAAAACAACAGTTAGTACATTTGCCATAATCTTATTCCTCCTTTTCCTTTATCACCCTCATTATAACACTTTCGGGCTAAAAAGGCTGATAAAAACAAAACGTTTTCAAAGAAATATCTGTTTTTTTAATAATTCTGCTGAATCCATTGTGAAATTCTCTGACGTTCCTCAATCCACAGAGGTCTATCATCATAAGCGTATGTACGATTAGTCAGAAAAATAGCAGCTTTTTGCTCCTTACGATTGATTGTCGCATAAGTGCCTGTGTAACCAGTATGGTCAAGCCAATCGCCCTCTTTATTCCATGCCAGCGAACGTTCTTTATTCGCTTGACTGAAATTTTGCCAAATATCTGTCGCAAAATCATCTGTTAGGTAATGCTGACAAAACTTTTCTAAATCCTGCAGGTTTGAAAATAACCCTGCTGAACCAGAATGAACACCAAGAACCTTGGCTTTTGGGTCATGAACAAGCCCGTCACCGATGCCAGCAACCGTAGACACCGCATTTTTTACTGGACCAAAACCAGTATTTGTCATGCCAAAAGGCTGAAAGACTTCATCTTTAAAAATCACATCAAGTGACTTGCCATAAATTTCTTCAAGCATAAAGCCAAGCAAAAGAAAATTGATGTCTGTGTAAAGAAACTCTTTCTTGCCCTCTACAGTAATGTGATTAATGGCTTCTTTCAACTCAGCTGCATTCAGATTATCACGATTAGGGATAAAAGGATTTATCCCACTACTATGTGTCAAAAGTTGTCGTAAGGTTACAGATGACTCGTGAAAATCAGGATAATACCACACCAAAGGCGCATCCAACTCTAATTTTCCTTGATATAAAAGAGAAATGATAACTGTTCCAACGCCAACTACTTTGGAAACAGACGCTAAATCATAAATCAAGCCAGATTTTACAGGAGTGACACCGTCAATCGTACCAATATAATGTTCTGACCATTGACCGTCTTTAAAAAGAGCTAAACTAGCTCCATAATAAACATTGCGATTGATCTGGTTATTAATAATTTCTAACAAGTTTGTCATTTGATAAACCAAATTTCAATATTGCTAGGGTCAGAAAGTACTAAGACACTCGCTTTTTTATCCAAATAAACAGTTTGCCCTTTATTTTCTAAGAAGCTAGCCAAAGCTTTCAAATCATAATTGTCAGGAACTTGACATTCTAAAATTTCCACATCCCAAGTTTCAAGCGGATCAACGGCTAAATCTGCACCTTGCGCTTGCACAAATTGGATATCAAGCGGAAATTGTCCTTCAAAGACATCATTGTAAAAAGCACGCGCAGCTGCTTCATCAGCCACGCTAAGTGTCATACTTTCGAAGCTAAAGTCAGAAACTTCTTTTAACTCATCATTTTTAGGGAAATTGACACTATCGATTTCAGTTAATTGTTGAATATCATCTTCAGAATGTAAAAGAAAAAGGTCACCTTCTGGTGATAACGTTTCAAAGGCATACCCATTTTTACCTTTAAAGAAACGCTCAACAGCAATACCATTTCCTAAGATAGCTGTCACTTCATCGGCATTCGGAATTTTAACAACAATCTTATTAACTTTTTTTGTTCCCTCAACAGCATGTGTCTCGGGCGCTGGTGATTCTTCAATAACAAAACGAGCATTTTTTTGTTTGGTTGAAAACTCAGCAATTGCATTTTCTTCGTTAACTAGTTTAAAACCTAATTTTTTATAAAACTCAATGTTGTGGTCGCGATTATTGATTCGCAAAACGGGATGCCTAAACGTGACTTCGTCAAATAAAGTCATAACTGTCTCCTCACAATGTCTCTTTTATTAAATTTTCAATACAGTTCCTACAAAATAAGGACTGGGTCTTTTCTATTTTAGAAAAAATTATTTAGTTTGACAAGAAATTATGCGTTTTTAAGAAATTTTTGTATAAAAAGTACCCAACTTCTTTATTTATACAGTGATAATTCACAAAGTTCAAGAGATTTAGGGATAAAATTGATGAAGAGCACATCAAAAACATAAGAATAGTGATGAAAAACTTTAGCTAACAGAATTTCTCATGCACGAATTGATTAGATATTTTATTAGCACCAATCGAAAATAAAAAAGGAAACCCGAAGGTCTCCTATATGTCTCATTCTTATAGGTACAAGAGTTTGAATAAGGCTACTGCTGCGATACCTGCAAGAATTGGAGCGATAACCGGTACCCATGAATACCACCATTTAGAATCGCCTTTGTGTTCACCAAGAACTGATTTAGGAAGCAAAGCATGGACGATACGTGGACCAAGGTCACGTGCAGGGTTAAGACCAGGACCAGTAGGACCGCCAAGTGATGCAACAAGTGTCATTACAAGGAAACCAAGTCCTAAGTGAGCAACAGCAAGTGAACCTGTTGTGAAAGGTGCAACTTGGCTTGCTGCTGTAGTAGCGTCATAACCGTAGTCAGTCAATTTTGCAACGAATTCTGCACCGAAGTAGTTTTTAGTAAGTGCCATAGCACCGAAGAAAAGTACGAATGACCCTAAGAACTCATTCAAGAAACCGTTAATCCAAGCAGCTTTGTGGCTTTCTTTTGTACCGTCGTCAACAGCTGAGATAGTTGAGAACGAACCAAGGATAGCATTTGGATTTTCAGTCTTAAGGTAGTATGGTTTGTGTGTCATAACGACAAGCAATTGACCAAACATTGCACCAAGTAATTGAGCAGTGATGTACTGTGGAACGTGTGACCAGTCAAACAAACCTGAAACTGCAAGTGCAAGTGTGAAGGCTGGATTAATGTGGTTACCTGAAACGTTACCAAACATGAGTGCAGGAATCATAACACCAAAACCATACCCAAGTGCGATGATAACCCACCCAGAGTTATTTCCTTTTGTACCTTTAAGTTCCACATTAGCAACTGCACCATTACCAAGAATGATGAGTAAAGCTGTCCCGATAAATTCTGTGATGTATTTCACAGTCCATGTAACATCCATGTTTTTTGTTTCCTCCGAAAAAAATATAGTTTAGACAACTAATATTTTATCAAGTATAATAGATAATGTAAAGGTTATCTGTAAAATTAAAACGTTTACTTTTTAGAAGGGAAAGTTTCATGAAATATAATCAATTCTCTTTCATTCCAAGACCTATCGCTATTGCAGAGCAAGAGTTGCAAGCCTTGGGATTTGATATTACCCACCAACAAGCTGATAAAAAAGCTCTTGAAAATTTCTGCCGTAAGATTTTCTTTAATTACAAAGATACGGACTACCCACTTCGTCAATTAATCGCTGATTTTGAGACAGATTTATTAACATTTTTTAATTCTGAACGTCCATTGACAGCGGATATTTTTTACACTATTTCACTACAACTTCTCGGATTTATTCCGCATGTTGACTTTACAAATACAACTGACTTTTTAGAAAAAATTGCCTTTCCGATTAATTATCAAAAAGGACACATCCTTGAGGCGCTTTATCGTTTGCTAGTTAGTCGCCAAAAATCCGGTATGACCTTGCTTGATGATTTAATGAGTAAGGGGCTTATTCCAGTAGATAATGATTATCATTTTTTCAATGGTAAATCACTAGCAACGTTTGATACAACTGATTTGATTCGTGAAGTTGTTTATGTGCAATCAACGCTTGATACTGACCAAGACGGACAACTCGATTTGATTAAGGTCAATATTATTCGCCCTAAAACAAGCCACCAGTTACCAACCATGATGACAGCTAGTCCTTATCACCAAGGAACAAATGTCGTTGCTAACGATAAAAAACTTTACAAAATGGAAGGTGATTTAGCTGTAAAACCAGCACGAACAATCAACGTTGAAACACGTGACTTTAAACCGTTAGCTGTTCCTGATGTTGACCTTCCTGTCGGAGAAAGTGAAGAGCGTTTCAATTTTATTGACCCCTACACACTCAATGATTATTTCCTTGTACGTGGTTTCGCAAATATCTACGTTTCTGGGGTTGGAACTGCAGGCTCTGACGGTTTTATGACCAGCGGAGATTATGCGCAAGTGGAAAGTTTTAAAGCAGTCATTGATTGGTTAAATGGAAAAGCAATCGCCTTTTCTAGCCACCGTCGTGACCAAAAAGTTGTTGCTGATTGGGCGAGCGGACTGGTTTGTACCACTGGAAAATCTTATCTTGGAACCATGTCAACTGCTCTAGCAACGACAGGTGTTGAGGGGCTGAAAGTTATCATCGCTGAATCAGCTATTTCATCTTGGTATGATTATTATCGCGAAAATGGGTTGGTTTGCAGCCCTGGCGGCTATCCTGGTGAGGACCTTGATGTGCTGACCGAATTGACTTACTCACGTAATCTGCTGACTGGCGATTATCTTCGTAATAATGCACATTACCAAGAACTCCTTGATGAGCAATCTGCACAACTCGACCGTGCTTCTGGTGATTACAACCAATTTTGGCATGACCGTAATTATCTGCCACACGCTGACAAGGTTAAAGCAACCTGCGTATTCACTCATGGGCTCCAAGACTGGAATGTCAAACCACGTCACATCTTCAATATTTTCAATGCCCTTCCAGATACTGTCGAAAAGCACGCTTTTCTTCACCATGGTGAACATGTTTACATGCACAACTGGCAATCCATTGATTTCCGTGAAAGCATGAACACTTTACTTTCTGAAAAAATGCTTGGACAAGATAATCATTTCGTTTTGCCAACACTTATCTGGCAAGATAATAGCCAAGAACAAACCTGGACAAGCTTAGCTGAATTTGGCAGTAACAATCAAGCAACTTTAGCCCTTGGTACAGACCAAAAAATCATTGACAATCATTACGCTAAAGCTGAATTTGAACGTTATAGCAAGAATTTCAGAACTTTCAAGAGTGAGTTATTCACTGGAAAAGCAAATGCCATTTGCCTCGATTTACCGATTGAACACGATTACCATATCAATGGGCAAATCACTCTACACCTAACCGTCAAATCTAGTGAAAATAAAGGAATTCTATCTGCCCAAGTCCTAGACTATGGCGAAAAGAAACGTTTTAAAGATGTTCCTTCTGTACTTGATTTATACGCTATTGATAATGGACGCAATTTCTCACGTGAAGCTCTTAAAGAATTGCCATTTACCAAAACCAAAGAACGTGTCATCACAAAAGGTGTTCTAAATCTTCAAAATCGTACAGATTTGTTAACAATCGAAGATATTCCTGCAAATGAGTGGATGACCATTGATTTCACCCTTCAACCAAGTATCTACAAATTGGAAAAAGGCGGCACTCTCCGTGTGCTTCTCTACACAACAGATTTTGAGCACACTATCCGTGACAATAGCAATTACATTTTGACAGTTGATTTAGACCAATCAAGCATCGAACTGCCAGTCGAACAATAGAATAAATCAAAGAAAGTGAAAAAAGAGGCTGAGACAAAATGATATACTCCCCATATAGTAGACAGTGAAAAAACAAAAATTCACTAGAAACTATAAGGGGAGTATATCAGATTGCTAAATCGTCTCCTGCAACAGTTGTTAGAGTACTGATGTTGAGTTAGTCACGATGGCATTCGCAGTTGTTAAATCAACAGTATCACCACTACTATTCTTTTCCTCTAACCCAAATAAATCTATAAAAGCACCACGTGTTCCTGAACCTTCCTCACGAGAAACAACACTGATTTGTTTGGATTCTGATGAATTTGACTTACTACAAGCTGTCAAAGCTACTCCCACTCCAACAAATGCAAGTAACATTAGCATTTTCCATTTTTTCATGATATTCTCCTTTAACATCTTTATGCTGCTTATTATAATGAGCAAGTATCAAATCTATTACCAAGTTTTTGTAAAATCATTCCAAAACTTGCTAAGAATTTCACGCCAAGCTTTTTCCAAACTTTAAGTTCTATCCGAAAGATGCTATAATGTTAATATCTTTTTTCAAGATATACCTCCAAATAAATAAGGTCCAACCCCTTGCTACGAAAGGAATCACAAAAATATTATGATGAACATGCAAAATATGATGCGTCAAGCTCAAAAACTCCAAAAACAAATGGAGAAAAAACAATCTGAACTTGCTAGTACAACTTTCACTGGAAAATCAGCTCAAGATTTAGTTGTTGTTGAGTTTACAGGTGATAAAAAATTAGTTTTCATTGATTATAAAGAAGCTGTCGTTGATCCTGAAGATATCGAAACCCTACAAGATATGACCGCACAAGCCATCAATGATGCGCTAGCTCAAATTGACGAAGCGACTAAAAAAACAATGGGAGCTTTCGCAGGCAAATTACCATTTTAACAAACAAAACCTAGCTTGAGAACAATCTCAGGCTAGGTTTTTTATGAGTTAGTGCTTGTCTCTTGAGACAGTGTCCTCTTTTGCCAGTTCCAAGCAATACGATTTTTGGTGGCAATGGGGGCAGGTTAACTTTCTGGTTCGTGGTGTATGGCCTGCAAGGGCAAATTCATTAAAACTAGGTTCAAATTTCTGATGACAATGGGGACAGAGATAAATAAATTGCTTTCTAAAATAAATCACCAACCAACTGAAACCTGGTAGAAATAGTCCCATAGCAACATAAGCTAACCAAAATTTTTGCAGATAACTAGATAGTAAAATAAGTCCTACATATGAAACAATGGCTAAAAATATACTGATACCCATCTTCCATTGTAATTTTTTCCAAGCTAATTGATTTTTCATGGTAAGAGAAATGTCTGATAAAAATTCTAGCGACTGACCTGTTTGATTTTTTACCCTGTCAAGCAAGTTGACAGTAGTGTCAAGTTTTGCTTTCCTCTCAGCAAGCTCACGCTTTGTTTCCTTGATATGCTCAACAAGCAATAGCTCTAAAACTTGCCTTGCATTTTCCTCAGCAAACAGCCGTTTTATCTGTTCAATTGAAAAATCAAGTTCCCGTAAAAAACAAATCATGCGCAACTGTTCCAAGTCACTATCCACATAAATCCGCCGTCCACCTTCTGTCAAATCAGATGGCGACAAAATACCACGTTTATCATAATATTGGACCGTGCGAACTGAAATACCTGCCAACTTCGCCAAATCGCCAGTTGTATAAGAGCGAGACATTCCTTTCACCTCCTTTCTGCCCTTATTATAGGACATGCCCCAACGTCACAAGCAAGGGGTTACCCTAGATGATTTTTTATTTTTTGAAAAATAGCAGATCTTTTAGCTAAAAAAGCCACCTAAAGCTGCAAAGGGATTGTCACCATGCTCTTCTTCTTGCTGATTCAAATAAGATTTATTCTCATCAAATTCCATGAACTTTTCATAAACAAGCGCAGTCATGCGAGCATCTTCAAGTGAATTATGACCATGTCCTGAAATACCTAAAAATTCAGCAACACTTGTCAACTTGAGATTGGCAATTCCATTCAAGTCTGTGCTACGACGTTCAAAAGCCTCATCATACAAATCAACCTTGTAAAGCTCTGCCAAGTCTAATTCATTTTCAGCAAGTAAAGGCAGGTCTGATTTTAGCGCATTATAACCAACCAAAGCAGTCTCTCCAACGAATGTTTTAAAGTCAGCAAGCACTTCATCAAGCTTTGGAGCGTTAGCAATTTTTTCCGATGTAATACCCGTCAATCCATTAATAAATGACTGCAATGGCACATCTGTGTAAACATAAGTGTCAAAGCTGTCAACTTCGTGACTTTCTTTGAATTTTACTGCTGAAACCTGAATAATATGACTTTTCTCAGCAACCGTATTAAATTCCAAATCAAATGCAATGTACTCCGCTAATTTTTCCATGATACCTCCTAAAAATGAGTTTATAAAATAAAGCTGGAACTTTTGTCCCAGCTTCCGATAAATTTCGAGTTCTTATTTTCCACCAAAAAGACGCGCTAGGAATCCCTTCGGAGCTGCTTCTTCTTGAATTTTTTCTTCTGACTTCGTTTGAATTTCTTCGACTTCAGCCTTAGCTTCATTAAGTTCAAGCTGAAGGCGTTTTGTGTCTTCCATGGCAGCAAGCGTCAATTGTTGTTGCTGATCAAGCTGCTTGTCTTTTTCGCTAATTTGCACATCTTTGACACGAAGCTGTTCATCTTTTGAAGCAAGCTGTTTATCCTTAGCTTTAAGCTGCTCATACAAACGTGTAATTTCAGTATTTTTTTCGTCCACTAAAATTTCTAAAAGTTCGCGTTGTTTTGTTTCTTCATCAATTGGCTCATCTTCAAAAATGGTTTTTTTGTAGATTTCTTCCAATTTAATCAAGCCACTTCGGTTGACAACGGTAACTCCCTTTTCATTTTTATCGACATCTTCTTCTGGCAGACCCTTGACACGATTGTTAACCGCTTGGCGGCTAACTCCTAGAATCTCAGCCAGCTCGCTAACTGTTTTCTCAATTGCCATAATATCCTCTTTTACGTTAAAATTTTCTTATGAAAAGGATAACATAACAGTCTATAATTGTCAATTTTTACCAAGTTTCTGGTGCACTTTTTACTTGATATTAACTTGTTTTTTAGAACTACTGTCAAGTTTTTGTCATTTTCTGTAAACTTCCTGACTTTCTTTTCACAAATCCCATTACTTACTTGCTTATCAAGATAGCAATATTTTATGCTACAATAGCTATATGAATACATACGATACAATTATCATTGGCGGCGGTCCCGCTGGTATGATGGCTGCCATTTCAAGCAGTTATTATGGCAACCAAACATTACTTATCGAAAAAAATAAACGACTCGGCAAAAAACTAGCTGGAACGGGGGGTGGACGTTGTAACGTCACTAATAATGGTACCATTGATGACCTCATGGAAGGCATTCCTGGAAATGGACGCTTTCTTTACAGTGTCTTTTCACAATTTGACAACCACGACATTATCCGATTTTTTGAAGAAAATGGCGTTGCTTTAAAAGTTGAGGACCATGGGCGTGTGTTCCCAAAAACTGATAAATCAAAAACGATTATTGATGCTCTTGCCCATAAAATCAATGAACTCGGTGGCATCGTTTTAACCAATACTGAAGTTGTTTCTGTCAAAAAAATCGACAACCTTTTCCACGTCAAATCTGCGACAGATGAGTTCATCTGTGGAAAACTCATTGTCACAACAGGTGGTAAAGCCTATCCTTCCACAGGGTCAACAGGTTTTGGTTATGAGATTGCCAGGCATTTTAAACTCAATCTTACAGAACTTGAAGCGGCTGAAAGCCCATTATTAACAGATTTTCCACATAAGGAACTTCAAGGAATCTCTCTTGATGATGTTTGTTTGAGCTATCAAAAACACCATATTACACATGATTTGCTCTTTACGCATTTTGGTTTATCTGGACCTGCTGCACTACGCCTATCAAGTTTTATCAAGGGTAGCGAAACCATTACACTTGACCTTATCCCCAAACTATCCACAGAAGAGCTACACACATTTTTAGTGGAGCAGCGTGAGAAATCCCTCAAAAATGCTCTTAAAGTGATTCTTCCAGAACGATTAGCAAGCTTTTTAGCACAGCCATTTCCCGAAAAAGTCAAACAACTAACGCCACAACAAGAAAAAGAACTTGTGGATAACATCAAAGAGCTGCCGATTAAAGTAACTGGAAAAATGTCACTGGCAAAATCTTTTGTGACTAAAGGTGGCGTTAATTTGAAAGAAATTAATCCCAAAACCCTTGAAAGTAAGCAAGTCCCAGGACTTTACTTTGCTGGTGAAGTGCTTGATATTAATGCCCACACAGGTGGTTTTAACATCACTGTGGCGTTATGCACAGGCTGGGTCGCTGGAAGTTTACATTATTAACAATTGTTGAGAAATCCTTTTGTGGGTTTCTTTTTTAATGTTTAACTAGTTAAGTTTTTTCTCTTGATTATTTCCTCAAAGGTGTTATAATAAACATCATTAACCAGTTAAGCAAAAAGAGACATTATGGCTAAAAATCAAAAATTGCTAGATACAACCGACAACTAAAACTCATTGAGCAATATGCCGACTTACGTCGTGAATTAAAGGCAAAAGGCGATTACGAAGCGCTTCGCAAATTGCTCCGCTTTAAACCTTTTTTCCTGCATACAAACTCCCTAAATATTCAATAAGCAGAGAACCCATATAAAGTCTCTGCAGCTACTCATTGTTCAAATAATTTTTCTATTATAACACATAAAAAGACTCCTGAAAATAAATTTTCAAGAGTTTTTCTATTATCTTCATCTTCCTAATCCAAACTATCAAAAGCTAAATTTGGTTTAGCGTTTAAGTCTAAGTCAGCAAAGTGCCCTTTATCGTATTCAATCGCTGCTGCTAGCGAAATCATGCCAGCATTATCGCCACAAAGACGTAATGGCGGAATAACAACTTCTGCTTCTGTAATTTCATCAGCCAAACGTTCACGTAAGCCTTGATTAGCAGCCACACCACCAGCTACAACGAGTGTTTTGACAGGATATTTTTCCAAAGCTTTTTTTGTTTTCGCCATCAAAACATCCAAAACGGCAGCTTGAAATGATGCTGATAAATCTTCTTTTGAGAGTGTTTCACCTTTTTGCGCAGCATTATGGTGTAAATTAATAAAAGCTGATTTCAAACCTGAAAATGAAAATTCGAGGTTATCCTCTTTAATCATGGCACGCGGAAAATCATAAATATCCTTTCCTTGATGTGCCAATTGGTCAATTTCACGTCCAGCAGGATAAGTCAACCCCATGACACGACCAACCTTGTCATATGCTTCACCAACAGCGTCATCACGCGTTTCACCGACAATTTTATAATCGCCAGGTTCAGACACATAAACCAATTCTGTGTGTCCACCAGAAACCAATAATGCCATTAATGGATAAGCTAATTCTTTGACTTGACGAGCTGCCATCAAGTGCCCAGACATATGATTAACAGGAAGCAATGGCAAATGGTTCGCCCAAGCAAAAGCTTTAGCAGCAGCCATCCCCACTAAAATCGCTCCAACCAAGCCAGGACCGTAAGTTACAGCAACCGCATCAAGGTCACTCACTTCAATTCCTGCCGCATCCAAAGCATCTTTGAAACACGTTGTAATCACTTCGACATGGTGACGACTAGCAACCTCTGGTACCACGCCACCAAAACGCTTGTGACTTTCAATTTGACTAGCAATAATATTGCTCAAAATCTCGCTTTCATTTTTTAAAACGGCAACACTTGTTTCATCACAAGAGCTCTCCACAGCTAAAATATATCTGTCTTTCATTTATCTTTTTTACCTCTCATTACCTTCACGCTTCATGATAATCGCATCCTCAATTGGATTATGGTAATATCGCTTACGCTCACCAATCACCTTAAATCCAAATTTTTGGTACAAAGCTTGCGCAGAAGTATTTGATGCTCTCACTTCCAAGAAAATTGGAAAGTCAATCTGGTCTAAATTGGTCAATAACTGACTGCCTAAACCACAACCTTGATAAGCTTTCTTAACCGCAATATTTGTGATTTCTAATTCGCCAACAAGTTGCTGAATTGCCATAAAACCAACCATTTTCTTGTCTTTTTCCACAAAAAAATAATCCACACTATCCTGCTGCATATCTGCTAAAATTTGCTTTTTTGTCCATGGTGACACTTCATAGACATCAGACAAGATAGCATAAACAGCAGTCACTTTTTCTGATAAATCTTTCATGTTAGATACGTTTGATATAATCTGCAGTTGAATCTTCTTTATGCGTTTTAAGCCAGTTTTCCTCTGCTTCCACACGTTTGAGATAATTTGGTACAAAACTGTCAACATCAGCTGGTTCAAGACTTTGACCATATTTTCCAATAGCATAAGCTGATGGCAAAACAAGTAAAATAACAGCTTGTGGTAGAGCTTCTTCAATCTGGTCGCGGAAATTATCCACTTCACCAACAAATATAACCTTAGCTTCAGCCTTAACGGCTTCTAAAACAGCTGTAAAACTCATGTGTTGGTCTGCTTTAACAGACTGACCATTTTTATAAAAACCAGCATAAACATTATTACGACGGGCATCCATGATAGGAACAACCAAGCCATCAAAATCAGCTGTCGCAGCAAGTGCATATAGACTTGACACCCCTACTAACTCAATATTTAACGTATATGCCAATGTTTTAGCTGTCGCAACCGCCACGCGCAAACCAGTATAAGACCCTGGACCTTGCGCTACAACAACTCTATCTAAATCACTTGGTTGCAAATCCACAGATGTCATCAAAAAATCAATCACAGGCATTAATGTTATACTGTGATTTTTTTTAATATTGACCGTTACATCAGCTAACAAATTCTTGCCATCTAAAATGGCAACAGACAAAGCCTTACTTGAAGTATCAAAGGCTAAAACTTTCATCATTTAAATCCCCTCACTTGATTCTACCTCTTATTTTATGATATAATTTTAATAATTGCAACGAATCAAGGTTAAATCAATTACTCGTAAAAATTTCTTTCATAGATATTTGTCAAGTAGATGTAAAGCTGTTTGGCAGGTTTTTTGTAGTTTGATTAGCCACAGGTATAAAGAAAGGAAAACTATGATTTATAAAGTTTTTTACCAAGAAACAAAAGAACGTAACCCACGCCGTGAGCAAACTAAAGTGCTCTACTTAGACATTGATGCTACAACTGAACTCGAAGGACGCATCAAAACACGCAAACTCGTTGAAGAAAAAACACCTTACAACGTTGAATTTATTGAACTTCTATCAGATAAACACCTAGCTTACGAAAAAGAAATAGGTGTCTTTAAATTAACGGAGTTATAACATGTCACAAATCAATTTAAAACCCGAAGAAGTTGGAGTTTACGCAATTGGTGGTCTTGGAGAAATTGGAAAAAATACTTACGGTATTGAGTACAACGATGAAATTATCATCGTTGATGCTGGTATCAAATTCCCTGAAGATGACCTTCTCGGAATTGATTATGTCATTCCAGATTATTCTTATATCGTTGAAAATATTGACCGTATCAAGGGGCTCGTTATTACCCACGGTCATGAGGACCACATTGGTGGAATCCCATTTCTCTTAAAACAAGCTAATATACCAATCTACGCTGGACCATTGGCTCTTGCACTTATCAAAGGAAAATTGGAAGAACACGGACTTCTCCGTGATGCTAAACTCTATGAAATTAATGCTAACACAGAATTAACATTTAAAAACCTTAGCGTTACTTTCTTCCGCACAACCCACTCAATTCCAGAACCTCTTGGAATCGTTATCCACACACCACAAGGTAAAATTGTCTGCACAGGGGACTTCAAATTTGACTGGACACCAGTTGGTGAGCCAGCAGATATCCACCGCATGGCTGCCCTTGGTGAAGATGGCGTTCTCTGTTTATTATCAGACTCAACCAACGCTGAAATTCCAACCTTTACAAATTCAGAAAAAGTCGTTGGACAATCTATCATGAAGATTATCGAAGGCATTCATGGACGTATTATTTTCGCATCATTTGCTTCAAATATCTTCCGTCTCCAACAAGCTGCCGAAGCTGCCGTTAAAACAGGACGTAAAATCGTTGTTTTCGGACGTTCTATGGAAAAAGCCATTGTCAACGGTATCGAACTTGGTTATATCAAAGTTCCAAAAGGAACATTTATCGAACCAAGTGAACTCAAAGACTATCACGCTAGTGAAATCTTAATCATGTGTACAGGTAGTCAAGGAGAATCAATGGCTGCACTAGCACGTATTGCCAATGGTACACACCGCCAAGTCACACTACAACCTGGCGACACCGTTATCTTCTCATCTAGCCCAATTCCTGGTAACACAACAAGTGTTAATAAACTAATTAATACGATCCAAGAAGCTGGTGTCGAAGTTATCCACGGTAAAGTCAATAATATCCATACATCTGGTCACGGTGGTCAACAAGAGCAAAAACTCATGCTCCGCTTGATGAAACCAAAATACTTCATGCCAGTTCACGGTGAATACCGTATGCTTAAAATCCACGCTGGTTTAGCAATGGACACAGGTGTGCCAAAAGATAATATCTTTATCATGGAAAACGGTGATGTCCTAGCTCTTACAGCTAATTCAGCTCGCCGTGCTGGACACTTCAATGCTCAAGACATTTATGTTGATGGTAATGGTATTGGAGATATTGGTGCTGCCGTACTGCGCGACCGTCACGATTTATCAGAAGACGGTGTCGTTCTTGCTGTCGCAACTGTCGATTTTGACACACAAATGATTTTAGCAGGTCCTGACATTCTCAGCCGTGGATTTATCTACATGCGCGAATCAGGCGACCTCATCCGTGAAAGCCAACGTGTTCTTTTCAACGCGATTCGCATTGCCTTGAAAAACAAGGACGCAAGTATTCAATCTGTTAACGGTGCTATCGTTAACGCACTTCGTCCATTCTTGTACGAAAAAACAGAACGTGAACCAATCATTATCCCAATGATTCTCACACCAGATGAAAAATAGAATTAACGAAGCTGAGACAAAAGTGCTCAGCTTCTTTGTTTACGAAATGATAAATGACAAAACGCAGAAATTGAGAACAAATCAGTTTAGGTCAGCAGCTGAAAACTAAGACTAGCTAAAAAGTCAAATCTCTTTGAAGTTACCGATTTACTTTTGAATTTTTAAGTTCATGAATAAAGTCGCATTTTCCCCTTTTCCACAACTTATCCACAAAAATAAAGCAGCTTGGTTTTGAACAGCTCCCTGTCAAGTAAACAGTGAAATAATAAAATGAATAAGCAACCTGATTCCTGAATTCAAA